>NZ_JAZQPU010000095.1:0-4132 GCF_045628745.1 Pedobacter sp. | reverse complement strand
CATTAGTCATGTCAACAGAAAAGCAAATCATTCACATGGACCAGGATGCCTTTTTTGTTTCCGTCGAAGTAAAAAAAGACTCCTCACTTGTCGGTAAGCCTGTCATCATTGGCGGCACTTCTGATCGTGGGGTAGTGGCTTCCTGCAGTTATGAGGCCCGTAAATTTGGTGTACACGCAGCCATGTCTTCGCGCATGGCCCGGATGTTATGCCCGCATGCTGTTTTCATCAGGGGAAATATGGATGAGTATTCCAAAGCCTCGCACCAGATCACTGCTATTTTGAGGGAGCGTGTGCCGCTGATTGAAAAGGCGAGCATTGATGAGCACTATATTGACATGACGGGGATGGACCGTTTTCACTCCACCAATCAGTATGCCCATGAACTGAAGCAACTGGTGATTAAAGAAACTGGCCTTCCCATTTCATTCGGACTGTCGGTCAATAAAACTGTCTCCAAAATGGCGACCAATGAATGTAAGCCCAATGGTGAAAAGAAGGTAGCTCAGGGTGAAGTGCAATCATTCCTCAATCCCTTGTCCATTAAAAAGATTCCCGGTCTGGGCGAAAAGACCTTTATCAAGCTCAGCGATATGGGCATTAAAAAAATATATACGCTGGCGCAGATCCATCCCGACCAGATGAATTTCCTGTTAGGTAAATCTGGTTTATCATTATTGCAAAAAGCACAAGGTATAGACCACAGTCCGGTTATTCCCTATACTGAGCAAAAATCTATCGGCACACAATGTACCTTCCACGCTGATTCCATCGATATAGAAATGATCAATAACTTGCTGATTGCCCAGGTGATGGATGTGGCCTTTCAATTGAGAGAGAAAAAGAAACTGACGGCTTGCGTTACGGTCACCATCCGTTATGCCAACTTTGAAACAGAAACCAAACAGGTGGCTATTGCTTATACTTCATTGGATAGTGTGCTGATTGCTACGGCAAAAGACCTGTTCAAGAAAATGTATAACCGGCGCATGTTACTCAGGCTGGTGGGGGTGCGTTTGTCTAACCTGGTGAGTGGTTTTGAGCAGATTGATTTATACAGTGAAAGCCAGGAACAATATAGCCTCGTGCAGGCCATGGATAAAATTCGCAGGCGCTTTGGGCAAGATGCAGTAGTGAGAGCAGCGGTAATGGACATTAAATTATAACACTCATGTACCTCAACGTCCATTCTCAATACAGCCTGCGTTACGGCACCATGTCTATTAAAACCCTTGTAGAAGAGGCGCAGCTGCGTGGTATTACACAAATGGTGATTACCGATATCAACAACTCTACCGGGGTGATGGAATTTATGCGCGAATGCCGCGATAACCGCATTAAGCCCATTGGTGGAATTGAATTCCGCAGAGATAAAAAGCTGCTTTATATTGGCATTGCCCAAAATAAAGAAGGCATGAAAGAGCTGAATGATTTCCTTAGTGCGCATAACCTCGCCCAAAAGGAAATTCCAGATCAGCCTCCGGTGTTCAACAATGTTTACGTGGTGTATCCCTTTGGCCATAAAGCAGTACTTAAAGATAATGAATATATCGGAATACGTTTTGATGAGCTTCATCAGCTTTATAATAAAGACCTGAAGCTTATTGAAGACAAGCTGGTGGTGCTTCAACCTGTGTTTGTAGCCAGTAAAATAGAATACCGACTTCATGAGTATTTAAGGGGTATTGATTTAAATACCCTGCTCACCATGGTGGAAAAGGAAGATAAATGCAAGGAAACGGATAAGTTTCTTAAACCCGGAGAACTGGAAGCTAAGTTTGTGAAGTATGCCTTTATTCTCGACAATACCCGCAGGCTCATGGATAACTGCACCATGGATTACCCCCATGGAAAGATCAAGCTGAACCGCAAAACTTTTACGGGTAATCATAAAGACGATAAATCCTTGCTGGAAAAGCTGGCTATGGAAGGCATGTTATATCGTTATGGCAGTAAAAATAGGGAGGCGCTGCAAAGGGTGAAAAAAGAGCTCAAAGTGATTGTTGAGCTTGACTTCTGTGCTTATTTCCTGATCACCAATGATATTATTCAGTATTCCATGCGCCGTGGTTATTACCATGTGGGCAGGGGCTCTGGCGCAAATAGTATTGTTGCTTATTGTCTGCGCATTACTGATGTGGACCCCATTGAGCTTGATTTGTACTTTGAAAGATTTCTGAATGCTGAACGCACTTCTCCACCGGATTTTGATATTGACTACAGCTGGGATGAGCGCGAAGATGTGCAGGATTATATCTTTAAACGCTATGGCTCTCAGCATACTGCCTTGCTGGGCACCATGTCGACTTTTAAAGACCGAAGCGTTATCCGCGAAATAGGCAAGGTAATGGGCCTTCCTAAAGCAGAGATTGACGGCTTTACAGACCCTAGTCGTGCGGCGGTAAACCGTAATAACGAGACTTTTAAGAAAATACTGGCCATTTTTGAGCTGATGAGTAAAATGCCCAACCAAAGGAGTATCCATGCAGGGGGCGTACTGATTTCTGAAGAGCCCATCACTTATTATACAGCACTGGATCTTCCACCAAAAGGCATGCCTACCGTGCAATGGGATATGTATGAGGCCGAGCTGATTGGTTACGACAAATATGATATTCTTTCTCAGCGTGGCATTGGGCACATCAAGGAAACGGTGAAACTGGTAGAGCAAAACCAGCAGAAAACCATTGATATCCACCAGGTGCGCAAGTTTATGAAAGATCAAAACCTGAATAACCGTTTAAAATCTGGCGATACCATTGGCTGCTTTTACATTGAATCTCCTGCCATGCGGCAGCTGCTGACCAAATTGACCTGCGATAATTACCTCACTTTAGTGGCAGCAAGCTCCATCATCAGGCCGGGGGTGGCCCAATCGGGGATGATGAAAACGTATATCCAAAACTTTCATCAGCCAAAGGAGGTCAAATACCTGCATCCGGTAATGGAAGAGCAGCTGAAGGAAACTTTCGGGGTAATGGTTTACCAGGAAGATGTCATTAAGGTTTGTATTCATTATGGCGGTATGGATGGCACCGATGCTGACATTTTAAGACGGGGCATGAGTGGGAAATACCGCTCGCGCATAGAGTTTGACCGGCTGATAGAGAAATTCCATGAAGGGGCAAAAGTGTTAGGCAGGCCCGAAGAAATTACAAATGAAGTGTGGCGACAGGTTTCCAGCTTCGCAGGCTACAGTTTTTCAAAGGCACATTCAGCGAGTTTTGCGGTGGAGAGCTACCAGAGTTTATACCTGAAAACTTATTATCCGATGGAGTTTATGGTAGGGGTGCTCAACAATTACGGCGGTTTTTATACACGCTGGCTCTATGTGCACGAGCTGCAAAAGTCTGGTGCAAGGGTACATTTACCTTGTGTAAATAAAAGCAGTATGGTGGTATCTATTGAGGGTGCTGATGCTTACCTGGGTTTTATGGGCATACAGGGTTTGGAAAATAAGTTAATGGAACTTATTCCTGACGAGCGTAAACAGCATGGGGTATACCTTGATCTGGAGGATTTCATCAGGCGTACAGAAATTAGCCTTGAGCAGGCCATCATCCTCATCCGCTGTGGTGCTTTGCGTTTTACAGGGAAAAGCAAAAAAGCCCTCTTGTGGGATATACATACCCTTTTGGGGCAAAAGGAAAAGCCCACTAACCATGCCGAGCTCTTTCATGTCGAGACTAAACATTATACATTGCCAGATTTGGTCAATACCAAACTAGAAGATGCTTACCATGAACTGGAGCTGCTGGGTTTTCCGCTCAGCCTTTCTATGTTCGACTTGCTAAAAACAAGCTACCGGGGTGATATTCGTACAAAGGAACTCATCAAGTATGTGGGCCAGACAGTAAGGATGGTGGGTTTATATGTTTGTGAGAAAACGGTGCATACCAAAAACAGCAAAAAGATGTGGTTTGGTACTTTTCTGGATGCTGACGGCAATTTCTTTGACACTACACATTTCCCTAATAATACTCCGGCTTATCCTTTCAGAGGCATGGGCTGTTATTTAATATTGGGCAAGGTGGTTGAAGATTTTGGCTTCCCGAGTATGGAGGTGCAGAAATTTGCTAAGTTGGAAATTGCCGATAACCCGGTTATGACTTAAGCTAAAAGTCTTACGAAA
>NZ_JAZQPU010000094.1:0-7599 GCF_045628745.1 Pedobacter sp. | reverse complement strand
CCGCTTGGCCTCCGACTTATCGAAGCCTCGTAATTGCGGTAAATGTTGAAGTGTTTATCAACGAGCGTATGGAGCCGCTTATTGACCCGGGACAGGTTGTTGAGCATATGCCGACTGTGTCGATAATGAGGGGGTCCAACTTGATGAGATGGTATATCCAACGACGAAACAAGCTGATCGATTATTTCGAGGACGATCTCGTTGGGTAAGGCACTGAATGTTGCCTTGGATGATGATGTAGATTCTACGTCTCCGAGATTCTGGTGACGTTGCACTGATGGCATTTGGAAAGGCCGTGAACAAGGACGAAATATGGCAGAGAGGTGATTTCCAGTGACAGATCTTCGGCGACTGGGAGTATGTTCAGGTCAACCAGTTCCAATACAGTATGCGGTTGCGGGTTCTGCGCTGGTGGTGTTCAGAAGTTCAATGTTCCGAATCACTCTCGGCTAGACTGGGCCAAGCTGATTTGTAATCCACCGAGCATCCATCCATCCCGAGGTCAGGCCGGGTTGTGCAGAGTACCTGCAGAACTCTGCTTTGATCGCGCTCTGGTAGAGAGTAAACTTTCCTCTCTCACACATCGACACTAATTTACGCACACTAAACTGTATATATTTACGCACACTAAACTTTAATCTCTGTACGCTAAACTTATATCTCTGCATATTCAATAAGCTGCCATTCTAGCTATATTTTTGTATAACGTTCAATCACCACCAATCTGATCTTTGTCCAAATTCATCAAAATTTGTCTCAAATAAGGTCAACCCCATCGAAACAAGTTGTTTAACCCGTGTCCCAACTGCTGCAGCCTTGTGGTTGTAAAGTTGTGGGCAAAAAGGTTGAATTTCTGCTGTGCATTGCCGAAGTTCAAATTTTCAAATCTCAGCCACAGTGCCAAGATTTCAGCCACAACCAACCATTCACTGTCAAAAGGTTCTATCTTTGCCCCCTCTCTTCCTATCTACTTCTAGCTTGTTGCTTTAAGTAAATAGATAGCTTTTTCTCTTGTTTTTGCAGATCTTGAAGCTTTCTCTCTCCTAGAAGTCTACTAGATAGGCTAGTAAGAGAGACAGAGTGAATAGGTAAAATAAACAAGTGGCCCGGTCTAGCTTCACGTTGAATCCCTGTCTACTCTATCCTGTGAATCAGGAATCAATAGAGTTCGTTGCTTTTCTACCTTAGGGAGTACAGCCTGTTTACAGGGTGGGAGCAACACTTAAAGACACATTCCTGTGGCAAGTAGTGAATACTAAAGAACTGTCTATCCCTAGCGCCCTAGTTGGCAAACTGAGTAGCAGAGACATTTCACCCTCTTACCTCTCAGTTAAGGGATAGTAAGTCTTTCTCTCTCTTAGAGAAAGGTTCTGAAGTTGAAACTAAGGGTTAAAAGCTAGACCCCATGGATCTCCACCACCAGGACCCCAAGGACCCCCAGGATCTCAATCCTAGGATTGACGTTGACCCCCCACCTGAAGATCAACCACCTAGTGGTGATACAGTAATGGGTAGTCAGCAAAATCAGCTAAATCAGTCTATTCACTCAAACTCTGTCACTGAAGAGAGTGAGCCTCCTAGCCCTACTCCTCAACAAAGTCGATCCTTCTTGAACATCAACGGCTCAATCTTCCACCACAGCGATGTAAACCAGGCTACCCAGCAAATAAACAAGGCTCCTAGAGTTGTTGTTACTCCTAGACGCCCAAATCTCAATCCATTCACTTCCTTCAACCCTGTCCCCATTGCTCCTAGCAAAAGAAGGCATATCTTTACTGATGTAGCTGATAGGCCTAAGCGGCTAAATTCTGAATTGCCAAAAGTCAATAGCGTTAGCCACGGATTTGACTTAGTTAGAACTCTTTTAGTTCAAATTGCCAACATTGCCACTACACCTCTGCAACAACAGAACATTCTAGACTTCCTAGAGGAGTTTAGGAATATTTCTGAACTAGGAAGGACTAAGAAGAAGGAAACTGCAATCTTGAACAATCAAATTACAAGAATTGAATCAATCTCAAGAGCTATGGCTCACTCTCTCAACCAACAACCAACTGTCACCCAGCAACCTCAGAAGCCTACCCAGCAACCCCAGAAGCCTACAAAGCAACCCCAGAAGCCTGCTAAGCAACCTGGTGCCGCTAATCTGCCCCCTGTTGCCCAGAAACCTTCCTGGGCTAAAGTGACTAGCCAAAATCTGCCAAAATCAAGTGAATGGACAACGGTAACTAGTAAAAAGGTTACTACTCCTACTGCTCTGCCTGTTCTTAGCTATAAATCTAAGCTAAAGCTTAGAAAGCTAGTTCTTGTAAGAGACTCTGCTCAGTTCAATATCTCAGACTCTCTTACTATAAGGAACAAAATCAACCAAGCCTTCTTTCAACAAGGTATAACAAAACCTGTAGTAGTCTCTGCTACTAGAAGCCATCAAGGAAATATAGTACTAGTTACTACACCAGAATTCTCAGGCCAATACTTGTTAGAAAAGCTAGATATCTGGAAAAGCACTACTCAATTCAAAGAAGCTGTTCTTATTCAAGATTGGTTCAAAGTCGTTGTTCACGGCGTTCCTTGCCTAGAAGGCTACGAGATAGCTGGAGTTAAATCTGAGCTCAAAGAATACAATAGGCTAGAAGTAGTAGGCAACCCTTACTGGATCTCAAACCAGGAAAGAAGAGAAAGAAAAGGTGCAGGTTCTATCTGTATTGCTTTTAAAACTGAGCAAGAAGCAAACAGAGCAATTAAGCAACCGTGCTACGTCCTAGAAGCTAGCTGTAAAGTGGAATTGTACTATTCTGTGCCTAGAACTAGCCAGTGTGCTAAGTGCCAGAAGTTTGGCCACCTAGAGGCTAGATGCCATGCTAGCACCTCTTGTAAGATCTGTAGTGAACCTCACTCTACTGCACAACACAAGTGTAATACTTGTAGCACTGTAGGATCTGTTTGCCTTCACACTATACGCAAGTGTATAAATTGCCTAGGAGCTCACACTGCTGATTCTAAGCAGTGTGAGACCTACCTAGCTATCTTTAATAAGGATAAGCCTGAGGATATCCAGTGGGAATCTAATCCCCCAGCAACAAATGAATCATCTTGGTCTAATGAAGGATAATAACCTCAAAATCCTACAAGTTAACCTAAACAAAAATCAGCCAGCTACTGAAAATGCTTTACAAATTGCTATTGAACAGTCAATTCACATAATTGCTGTTCAAGAGCCTTGGCTTGTAGGACAAACAACAACGTCTATCACTCCTGCTACGCCTACTACTAGGCGTCAAGAAGTAAAAGACTATTCTGATGCTAGATCTGTTCTACATCAATCTTTTGTTCAATTTCTTCCTAAACTAAAAAACAAAAAAACAAGACCTAGAGTGTTAATCTATATACTACGCTCTCTACAAGTTCAAACAAATCAAGACATCTCTGTGCTAGATTCTGATTATATAGCAATTGAAATACAGTCTCAAAAGTTTAATCTTAACCTTATTAATATCTATAATGAGAAAGATCAACTTGGCACAAACAAGACTACAATTCACAGAGTATTACTACCTAATACTCTTCCTCCTTCTTCTCTCCTACTAGGAGACTTCAACCTCCACCACTCTTGGTGGGACCCAATTACCAAAAACAACTCGGTAGATTCTGAATCTTTTATTGAGTGGGTTGAGGACCAAAACCTTGAACTCCTAAACAAGATAGGAAAAGGTACCTTTTTTAGGCCTCACATGGATAGAGAGAGTACTATAGATCTATCCTTTAGCACTTCAAACCTAGCTGAAAAGGTACAAGACTGGCAGCTAGTTAATATTGGCTCAGATCACCTCGGTATTCTCTTCTACCTACAAGGAACCAACAGAGAGGACCTAGTTGATTCACCTGTTCAAATGCCTAAGTATAATACTAAGAAGGCTGACTGGGCTAAATTTCAAACTGTCCTTAGCCAATCTATTAAAGATAGCCTATATCTTTCTGCACTAGAGGACTTTCCACCACCTAGCAAACAAGACTCCTTAGGATTACTAGAAGGCAAGCTCCCGGAACTAGCAAAAACTTTAGACCTTATAGGTTTAGAGCTAACTCAAGCTATACAAAAAGCAGCAGAAGAAGCTATTCCTAGAATAAAACAAGGTCCTCAATCTAAACCTTGGTGGGACAAAGAGTTAAAAGACCTTAGAAAGGATATGAATAGGAAGAACAATCTTCTAAGAAAGGAACTAGCTCAAAGTTCTAACCAGGATTGCTACCTCTGGAAAAAAGACTATATTATAGCTAGAAACACATACTTTCAAGCTATTAAGTCAGCCAAGAAGAACCACTGGAACCAATTCCTTGAAAAAGAAGATCCTAGCTCTATTTTTAAAGCAATGGCCTATACTAAGGCTTCTAAGATAGAAAGGATACCTCAGATTAAGTCAGATCAAGGAGTTCTTCAAGATTCCTTCAAAGGAAAGTGCCAAGCATTTAAAAAGGCTCTTTTTCCCTCCCCACCTGTTACAAACCCTATTAGCTGGTCTAGCTATTCACAAAGCAAGTGGGACTGGCCTGAATTAACTAGAGAAGAGGTTCAACGAGCTTGTTCTTCTAAAGTTAAGAGTAGTACCCCAGGCCCTGACTACATTACTCAAGATATAATAATAGCCGCCTATAAAGAGGAGCCTGAGGTTATCTTTCAAGTCCTTTCAATCCTCTTTAACTATGGATATCACCCTTCTTGCTGGAAACAAGCTACTGGCGCTATCCTGAAGAAGCCAGCTAAGCCAGATTACTCCGTTCCTAAAGGCTATAGAGTTATAGCACTACAAAACTGCCTAGGGAAGATAAATGAGAGGATACTAGCTAAAAGACTTAGCTCTCTAGCTGAGATCACTCCGTTGTTGCACCCTACTCAAATAGGAGGGAGGCAAAAGAAATCTGCTATAGATGCTGCTATGCTATTAGTAGACTATATCCAGAAGGCTAAGCAAAAGAAGTACATTACCTCTACTATCTTCTTAGATGTGAAAGGAGCCTTTGATCATGTATCTCAGAATCAACTCCTTACTATCTTAAAGAGACAAGGGCTACCTCTTAGCCTAATAGCCTGGGTTAAATCCTTCCTGAATTCAAGACAATTAAGACTGGCTTTTGATGGAGAAATAGAAGAATTTGAGAGTATTAACGCTGGGGTACCACAAGGAAGCCCTATATCTCCTATTCTCTTCTTAATCTACACAAGGGACCTCTTTAAAGGATCAGCAGCCTTTATTCTATCCTATATTGATGACGTTTCCCTGTCAATCTCTTCAACTTCTATGAAAAAGAACATTAAAATTCTAGAACAAGAAGTTAAAAACCTGTTTCTAAAAGGAGACCAAAGTGCTATTAAGTTTGACGCTGCAAAGACTGAGCTTATCCACTTCACAAGGACAAAAAAGGACCTCCCTTCTCTCTGCCTGCCTGACAAGTCAATAGTAGAACCGAAACCTACTATTAAGTGGCTAGGTATCTACTTTGACAAGGCTCTAAACTTTAAAGAACACATAAAGATTAGAACTGGCAAAGCTAGAGCCTGCTTAGAGAGAATGAGCAGACTAGCTAATTCTGAGAAAGGACTATCTCCTTTTGCTATGAGACAGCTATATATTGCCTGTATCACTAGTGTTTCGGACTATGGCTCACAAATATACTGGAACAATCAAACAGCAATTGCAGAAACGCTTCAATCTTTGCAAAACATTGGCCTTAGGAAGATACTAGGTACTTTTAGGACCACTCCTATCACTCCTCAAGAGATAGAAGCAGCCATTCCTCCTCCTAGAGTAAGACTTAGCTCTGCTTTAAGAAGATATGCCTTTAGAGCTTTAAACCTGCTAGGAAAAGAACATCCTGTTCAAATAGCAGCTAAAGAAGCTATTCAAACTAGCAGCCCTCAACAATATAGACAGCTATCTAGAGTAGTCCACTCTATAAAAGCTACTATCCAGGAACCTCAGGAACAGATAAAGCACTTCCACTTTATGCCATGGAAAACCCAGGTTCCTTTTACTGTTAGTATTGATAAACAGTCCAAGGAAGAAGCAGCTATTAGTCACAACCTAGAGCTTAATAACCTCCTAGGTACTGAGAACCTATTAGTTATCTATGGAGATGCCTCTTCTATTCCTAAAGGAGAAGGAGTAGGAGTAGGATTAGTTGCCTATGACTATAGCTCTCTAGGGGAAGAAATCTACACCTTTCAAAGCAATCTAGGCAAAAACCAAATTGTCTACAATGGAGAACTAGAAGGAATTACTCTAGGATTTGAATTTGCAGCAAAAAATACTACTAAGTACAAGGAAGTACTAGTATTTGCAGACAACCAAGCAGCAATTCAAAGGATTCAAACTCCCTCAGACAACCCAGGACAATCTTGGCAAATTAGATGCCTAAAAGCAGCTAATAAAGCTAAGAGAAAAGGAACTACTATTAAGCTTTGCTGGGTACCCGGCCACCAGGACATTCTAGGCAATGAAAAGGCTGATAGCCTAGCTAAAGAAGCAGCTAAACTGCCTCCATCAACAACAACAACTAGTCTAGCAATAGCTAGTATTAGAACTAAGGACTTAGCCAAGGACCAATGGAACCAGGAACTTCAAAATTATTCAGCTAAGGCAATAGCTTTAAACTCTAACACCTACGCTGCTAAGTTCTTCCTTCAAATTAGGAACAAACTCAGAGTTCCTCAAGGTATTAGCAGGGAGATTGCTAGTGCTTTCTATCAACTTAAAACTGGACATGGATACAACAAGGCCTACCTAGCTAGGATAGGAAAAACAACATCTTCTAACTGTAGATGTAGCAGTGCTAAGCAAACAGCTGAACACCTACTCCTACACTGCAAAAACTACAACAAAGATAGAAGAAAGCTAGTTAAAGACTTAGGAAATAAACAACCTAGTCTAGCACTACTACTTCACACAACAAAAGGCATTACAGCAACAACAAACTTCCTAGAAACAACAAAGATTGGCACAAGAAAGTGGCACTTAGGTCAAATTGAAGATGAAGAAGAAGAGGAGGAGGAGGAGGAAGAAGAAGTTGAGGCCTAGTATGCCTTAAAACTACTAAAAAAACACTCCCTTTACGCGTCTTTTTCGTTACTGTTATCTACAGCAGACTGCTTTTCCTTATTGTTTTGTACTTGTATTACGCTTTAGCGTAAGAAGAGCCTAGGCTCAGCTGTTAAACCACCTTCTAATTTTGAACAAACCACAGATAGAACTACCACTCAGTAACCTAAGGGCCTTAAGCCCTTACGTCTTTTTATAGTCTTAGACTCCTTAGGACGCTAAACTAAATAAATAAATAAATAAATAAATACAATGCGATGAACATTTCGGAACGGTCCTGCGTATATCCGAGAACGCCCATTTGCCCTCTAGCGGCTTCGAAATTTCCTCTTCCTCTCATACACCCCACTTCGGAAAGACTACCTACACAACGACATTCTCAAAGTTCACTACGACAACATAAAACAAACCAAAACGCATACAATCTACGCCGACGGTTTAATCGACTCCCAACAAGGCACCCGCAAACTTTGACCGAATCTGGTGGACCAACCCTAAACATCAC
>NZ_JAZQPU010000093.1:0-8784 GCF_045628745.1 Pedobacter sp. | reverse complement strand
AAAAGTTTAGGTATGTTTCCTTCGAATACAAAATCGGTAGAAACGTGAATGAGAACAGCTTGGTGTTCTTTACAAAGGCGTGCTAGATTTTCAGCCCCAATCTTATTAATTTTTCTTGCAAGATCAATATCATCTTCTGCTTTATCGACGGCCGTATAGGCTGCACAATTAATGACAAATGACGGCCTCTCCGATAGAAATAAAATTTTCAATAAATCTAAATCTAGAATATTAGCTACATCCTCGCCTGGGAAGAAGATGTCTGTATTACCCTTTCTCTCTGCCACTGTTTTTATACAAGTACCTAATTGGCCAGAAGCACCAAATACAACTATTCTACTCATACTTATAAGGTAACTAAGGCTTTAATTAAAGGTAGAACTTCATCTTTTTCTGAGATTAACAAATTTTCAACAGGTACTTGCCAATCTATGTTAAGTTCTGGATCTGCATAATGCAGACCTCCTTCAGAAGCTTTATTGTAATAGTTATCACACTTATAAAAGAATTCTGCATCTTTAGATAATACCACAAAACCATGTGCAAAACCACGGGGAACAAAAAATTGTAATTTGTTTTTCTCTGTTAAAACCACACTATACCATTGACCATAGGTAGGGGAGTCTTCACGTAAATCAACAGCAACATCTAATACTTCACCTTTAAGTACACGTACTAGTTTAGCCTGTGCATGCTTGCCTTTTTGAAAGTGCAAACCTCTTAATACACCATAAGAGGAAAAACTTTGATTATCTTGTACAAAATGAACGTCTAATCCAGCTTCCTGGTTAAACTTTTCTTCATTGAAGCTTTCAAAAAAATAACCTCTTGGATCTTTAAATACTGCTGGTTTGATCACAAAGCAACCAGCTAAAGGGTGTTTTGGAAAGATTAAGTGCATAACATTGAATTGGGTAAAGAAAAATGGAACTTTTATTTTAAACAAACAAAATTACCGTGGAATTGTTGATTTTATACACTTAATAGATCAACATGTTGCTAAAACTTAGACATCAGCTTCACATCTTGTCCGGAAAATTTCTGTTGAATTTAGATGATGCGAGAGAATTGGATGCAGGGAAAAGGATTATTTCACTCCTTGCAGGCGTATATATTTTTCAAAAAGGGATGAAAATAGTCACCAAATCACCGGTAATTGCGATGCAAGAAATCTTACTGGGAAGCTTTTTATTGTATAATGGTGCTACAGGGATTAATCTGCTGGCTAGAATTAATAAACCGCGTGAAATTGCAGAGATGAGAAAGAATCAAATCCAGGGAAATGATCCAGATGCAGTACCGGCTTTTGTTTAAGAGCCGGATAATCACCCCGGCTCTGATAAACAACTTACTTAATTAACATAAAAACAATTCTATATCTTAAATAATGATCATCTTAATCATTATTTAAGATATGATTTTTAAAGCCTTTAGCTCTTCTACGAAGTTCTTTTAATGCTTTATCTTTGAGTTGACGCACTCTTTCCTTACTCAATCCATTTAAGATAGCGATCTCTTCCAATATAATAGGCTCCCCACTACCTAAGCCAAAATACAGCATAATAATATTCCGCTCTCTTAAAGGCAATGTATTTAAAATCTGTTTAATTTCTTCATTAAAAGAATCTACCATTAAAGCATGGTCAGCACTTGGATGATGGTCATGTAAAGTGTCAAGCAAAGTACTCCCAATTTCATCGCTTACCACCGCGTCTAAAGAAACTGGCATACGGGCAATATTTAAATACTCTTCAATTTTATCTACATCAATATCCATAAACTGGGCTAATTCTTCTACAGATGGGCCGCGTTCTAACTCCTGTTCCAGTGATAAGGTGGCCTTGTTGAGTTTGGTGATCGAACTGATTTGATTTAAAGGCAACCGCACTGAACGTGTCTGATCGGATAAAGCTTGTAAAATGGATTGTCTAATCCACCATACAGCGAAGGATATAAACTTAAAGCCCTTGGTTTCATTGAACCTTTGTGCAGCTTTAATTAACCCCAGGTTACCTTCGTTAATTAAGTCGCCCAGCGCCATACCCCTGTGCTGGTATTTTTTAGCCACAGACACGACGAATCTGAGATTGGATTTCACTAAAAGATCTAAAGCACGGACATCGCCATTTCTCACCTTTTTTGCCAGGACGCTTTCTTCCTCCACGCTTAATAGCCCAATTTTACCAATATCATTTAAATATTTATCTAAAGATGCTGAATCTCTGCTGGTGATGGTCTGTCCGATTTTTAATTGCCTCATATAGTTTATCTTTAATATTGAACTCATCTTAAGTATACCTTGTTAAATACGATCTCAATTTAACCACAATGTAAATTAATGGTTTAATGAGTATAATTACTTGGCTTAAACAAATATTGGAACAATAATTAACATTTCAAAATAGGAAAATCAATTTCATTGATAATAATTTAATTAATGCCTTTTTCATGCACGTAGCCTGTATATTAATTTTATAAATAATTATACAGTGCATTATTTTTTAAGCGTCAAATTTATTGCTAAGATTAAAGTTTCAAATCAGGAAATTTAACTTTTAATCTCAACTTCTTAGATTATGGCTTTTTACATGCCCCTGACTGCAATTGTGCTATAATTACTTTAAAACATTTACTTTTGTAACTGAGAAAGAATACAATGAGTAAAAGAGGCAGAATTTTAGTAGCCATGAGTGGCGGAGTTGATAGTTCAGTAGCTGCAGTGATGTTACACGAGCAAGGATATGAGGTAATTGGTCTAACGATGAAGACCTGGGACTATGCAACTTCAGGCACAAGCGGTAAGGAAACTGGCTGCTGTAGTCTTGATAGTATTAACGATGCGAGAACATTAGCTGTTAATTATGGTTTCCCTCACTATATTTTAGATATTAGAGAAGAATTTGGTGATTATGTAATTGACAACTTCGTTGATGAATATTTAGCCGGCAGAACCCCCAATCCATGTGTATTATGCAACACTCACATTAAGTGGGAAGCTTTATTAAAACGCGCTAATAAATTAGATTGCGAATTTATTGCTACGGGGCATTATGCAAACATCAGACAACAAGATAGCGGCCGATATGTAATTTCAAAAGGCTTTGATGAAAATAAAGACCAGTCATATGTTCTATGGGGTGTTTCACAGGAAAACCTTTCCCGGACTAAATTTCCTTTAGGTTCATTTGCTAAAGCTGACATTAGACAAATGGCTTTAGACATGGGTCAGGAAGAATTGGCTAAGAAAAGTGAAAGCTATGAAATTTGCTTCGTGCCAGATAATGATTACAGGGCTTTCTTAAAACATAAAGTTGGAGACCTGGAACAGAAAGTAGCCGGTGGTAATTTTGTTTTGAGTAACGGTATGGTTGTTGGTCAACATAAAGGTTATCCATTTTACACTATCGGTCAACGTAAGGGCTTAGGTATTGCATTTGGTGAACCCATGTTTGTTACCCAGATTTTACCAGAAAGCAATACGGTAGTTCTAGGCAGAGCAGATGAGTTAGAAAGACGGGAAGCAATGGTTCGCAATATCAATTTGGTAAAATATGAAAATATCAATGACCCTATGGATAATGTAATCACTAAGATCCGTTATAAAGATGCAGGTATGCTCAGCACTATTGTCCAGGAAAAAGACAGGATGAGGGTTGTATTTGATCACTCCGTTTCTGCAATAGCACCTGGCCAATCAGCTGTGTTCTATGAAGGCAATGATCTATTGGGAGGTGGCTTTTTGTGTTAATCACCTTCACGAAAATATGCATATAAAAAAAGCCCTTTTTAGGGCTTTTTTAGTTTTAGATTTACGCTGTTACACGCTATTAATTAAAAGTTTTTTGTAATCTCTGGATCTAATGGTTTAACCGTAGAACGGTAACGGTGTACCAGCTGTCCCTTTTCGTTAATCAGGAATTTTTCGAAATTCCATTTAATGTCTCCTTTGAAATCCGGATTTTCAACAGTGGTTAAGTATTTGAACAAAGGATTGATGTCCTCACCTTTTACACTTACCTTCTCACTTAGCATAAAGGTAACACCAAAATTCTTTTCACAGAAATCCTGGATTTCCTTATTTGTTGACAATTCCTGGCCACCAAAGTTTCCAGCGGGAAAGCCAATTACAACAATATTCTTTCCATATTGCTGGTGTAATTTTTCCAGGTCTTTATATTGTGGTGTGTAGCCACATTTAGAAGCCGTATTTACAATCAGGATTTTTTTACCCTTAAATTTTGATAATTTGATTTCCTTTCCATCCATGGTTTTAATGGTGTAATCATACACCGTAGTTGGTGGCGTAAAAATCAAACTGAATAATAACAGAAGTACGTTCATAGCGATGTGATTTAATTTTAAACGAATTTAAGCATTAAATTCGGGATAGAAATCAAGCGAAAGACAAATCCTGTTTCCAACACAAATACAAGTATTTGAACTACTTTAACCCTGTAAAGGGATCTTTTTGCTGTGAAAGATTTGGATGCATTATGGCCCTGAAATAATGTCATCTCAATTTGAATATTGATAAAAAATTAGATTCTATTTTGATTTTGGGGTTATTTATAGCTTTATTTGCAGAAAAACGTTCTGAATGGCTAAAAATTTATTAATAGTAGAGTCACCCGCAAAAGCTAAAACCATTGAAGGGTATTTAGGTAAAGATTTCCTTGTTAAATCAAGTTATGGTCATATCCGTGATTTAGTTAAAGGGGACATGGCGATTGATATTGCTAATAATTTCAGTCAGACCTACGAAGTTCCATCAGATAAAAAACAAGTAGTAGCAGAGTTGAAGAAGCTTGCTAAGGAAGCAGAAATGGTATGGCTAGCCTCCGATGAAGACCGTGAGGGAGAAGCTATTTCGTGGCACCTGTACGAAACACTTGGTTTAAAAGAAAGTAAAACAAAACGCATCGTTTTTCACGAAATTACCAAACCTGCTATACTAAAAGCTATTGAAACGCCAAGAACGATTGACTATAATTTGGTTCACGCGCAACAAGCCAGACGAGTTCTAGACAGACTTGTAGGTTTTGAATTGTCGCCAGTGTTATGGAAAAAAATCAAACCTTCTTTATCAGCAGGTCGCGTACAATCTGTAGCAGTGAGGTTAATCGTTGACCGTGAAAGAGAATATACACAATTTAATGCCACTGCGGCATTTAAAGTAAGTGCACAATTTAGCACCGGCAATGCAAAAGAAGTTGTTAAAGCCGAACTTCCACAAAGATTTGAAAAAGAAGCTGACGCAGAAAAATTTCTGCAGGATTGTATAGCGGCAAAATATAGTGTGAGCCAGCTGGAAACTAAACCAGCTAAACGTAACCCTGCTGCCCCTTTTACCACTTCTACGCTTCAACAGGAAGCTTCAAGGAAACTAGGTTTTTCAGTTTCCAGAACCATGCAGGTTGCACAGCGTTTATATGAAAGTGGAAAGATAACTTATATGCGTACCGATTCTGTTAACTTATCAGAAACGGCAATATTAGCAGCATCTAATGAGATTAAATCTGCCTGGGGTGAGAAATATCTCCATACCAGAACCTATAAGACTAAATCTGCGGGTGCACAGGAGGCGCATGAGGCCATTAGACCTACATACTTTAATGCCCATACCATTTCTGGAGATAGTTCTGAGGAGAGACTCTATGAGCTGATCTGGAAGAGAGCGATCGCCTCACAAATGAGCGAAGCGCAGTTTGAAAAAACAACAGCACACATTTCCATCAGCAGCAGAAATGAACACCTGATTGCTGAAGGTGAAGTATTAAAATTCGACGGCTTTTTAACTGTATATCTCGAATCAAGTGATGATGAGGAACAGGAAGACACCGACAACAATAACATGTTGCCCCCTTTAGCTATAGGACAAGATTTAAAATTAAGGATCATGAATGCCACGGAACGTTTTTCTCGCCCACCGGCAAGATATACGGAGGCTAGCCTCGTTAAGAAACTAGAGGAACTTGGTATTGGTCGTCCTTCTACCTATGCTCCTACCATTTCCACTATTCAAAACCGTGGTTATGTAATTAAAGATGAAAAAGAAGGTAAGCAAAGGGCTTTCACCGCTATTGTTTTAGAAAATGGTGCTGTCCATAAAGAAATAAAAACTGAAATTACCGGCGCTGAAAAGAATAAATTATTCCCTACAGATATTGGTGAGGTTGTAAATGATTTCTTAGTAGCACATTTTAAAGACATCGTTAATTTCAACTTCACCGCTAAGGTAGAAAAGGAATTCGATGAGATTGCCCAGGGTTTACAAGAATGGACAAAAATGCTGCATTCTTTCTATACACCTTTCCACCAGGAAGTAGAAATTACCCTGGAAACTGCCGAAAGAGCTAATGGCGAACGCCTTTTAGGTCTTGATCCGGTGTCTGGAAAAAATGTATATGTTAAAGTAGGAAAGTATGGCCCATTGGTACAGATTGGCCAAATTGACGATGAGGAAAAACCTCGTTATGCAAGTCTTGCAAAATCACAGTCTGTAGCGACCATTACCCTTGAAGATGCTTTAGAGCAATTCAAATTACCTTTTCAATTAGAAGATTACCAGGAAAAAGAAGTTTCTGTAGGTGTTGGACGTTTTGGCCCTTATGTAAAATGGGGTGAGGCTTTTATCTCTGTGCCTAAAAATGAAGATCCTTTATCGATCGATAAGGACCGTGCTATTGAAATCATCAATGAAAAAGTACTTGCTGATGCGCCGGTTGCGCATTTCCAGGATCTTCCAGTTACAAAAGGAACAGGTCGCTTTGGTCCTTTCATCAAATGGAATGATTTCTTTATTAACGTTCCTAAAGCCTATAACTTTGAAGCGTTAAGTGAGTCTGATATCAAGGAACTGATCAGCAAGAAAATAGAAAAAGAAGCTAATCGATACATCCAGCAATGGGCAGCGGAAAAAATAGCTATAGAAAACGGCAGATGGGGGCCCTTTATCCGTTTCGGCAAAGAAATGTTGAAGCTTGGAAAAAACCCTGCAACGAATGAAAAATATACGCAGGAAGATCTGAAAGAGATTTCTCTGGAAGAAGTTAAAAAATTAATTGAAGAGCAGATACCAAATGCCTTTGAAGTAAAAGTGAAGAAAAAAGCAGCGACTAAAACCGGTGCTGCAACAGCAAAAAAAGCTGCGCCTAAGAAAGCAGCGCCCAAAAAGGCGGCAACAAAAAAAGTAGCTGCCAAGAAATAAAAATGATTGAAGCTATCCTGAACAAACCACAGGATAGCTTCAATTGCTTAAGCGTAGCTGATAACCGTTAAACAAACAAAAAGATAGACGAATGAAAAAGGATCTTCCAGTAAATGTTGTTGAGGATGTAGCCATGGCAGTTGTACTTGTGGATGAATCTCCGGAAGTAAAAAACTGGACTGTATATCTCATCAACTTAAAGCAAGAGTCAATCACAAACGTACTGATCAGTTCTAAAGGTTATGGTGAGAAAGATGGTAAACCTGTGAAGACATCTGTATTACGGCATTTCTTAGGTGATATGCCTGCTCAATCTTTTAACAGTGTTGAAGGAATTGATACAGAAGTATTTGGGCTAACCAACGAATATTGGTTAAGTTATTATATCAATGGAACCATTTACGATAAAAAGTTCATCTTCCTTCCGGAAAGCATTGTAGATGAAAACCTCATCAAAATACCATTGGTAAATAAACCCGGTGTAATGATCAAATAACGAATTTTATTGATGCAATAATTTTCGCTCCACGCCTCCTGTTACCAGAAAGTATTTCGCTGCCATTGCGATGGCTAAAATAAGTATGCCTGCCATTGGAAATGGTTGTACATAATGATCTATTGCGTATAAACAATCTGAAATCAAGAACAGCAGGGCACCGGAAAAAATCAAGGTAAAGCTTTCCCTGTTTACCCTTAGATTCCTGAAAACTGACATCATCAGCATTACGCTCAACAAAAAGATGTAGGCCATGGCCGGTATCCTGATGGCACCTAAATAAGGACGCAAAAAAACATAAAAGCCCATTCCAAGAACGGTAAAAAAGGCAATGGCAATCCTAGCATTCTTTTTATCTAATTCCTGTGCAGACCTGAAATCCAGGTAAAATGCACGTGTATAGCAAAAATAAGCCAGCATGATCGCTAACCAGCCATAAGTACTGCTATGGTCATGAAACAAAAATAGCAATTCACCGATGGAGGTAAACAATAAACCACAAAACAGTCTTCGGTGAAAACGGCCTTTGAGCTTTGTTTTAAGGGTAAGGAAAACCAGTAGAGAAAGCAGGCTTAAAGGGGTAACAATATAAGTTACGATTTGAAAGGAAAATGAGGCTGCAATAAGCTGAACAATAAAAAGAAGGAGATACAGCAGATTAAAAGCCTTATATTTCTTTAACATAAGGGCTAGGTAATTTGATAAAAAAATAACCAGCCATAAAAAAATTACAGCTGGTCATATATATTTTATTTGCAGAATTCAGTTAAAAAAAGCTAATTAATAGCTTCTTTCTCTATTATTGTTGTTGCGCTTGAAACCACCACCAGTATTACCACCACCAGTGTTTGGTTTTTCTTGAGCTTCAGCAACTTTAATACGGTTACCATTGTAATCGCCGCCATTCATTCTTTTAATGGCTTCCTTCGCTTCCTCGTCGTTTGGCATTTCTACAAAACCAAAACCACGACTCTGACCAGTTTCACGATCTTTGATAATCCTGAGTGATTTTACTTGACCGAAATCACCAAATACGGCTGTTAATTCATCTTCCCCTACTTCTAAAGGAAGGCCTGTGATA
>NZ_JAZQPU010000092.1:0-6141 GCF_045628745.1 Pedobacter sp. | reverse complement strand
AAAATAGGAATACCAGGACTATACATTTACATAAATACAAACAAACCAGACTAATATGATTACATTGTTACAGGGTGCCAGCGATACGGCAAACCAAATTATTGATACGGCAAATGTTCTACAACAAGCTGTAACAACTGCACCTCCGGAAATCCACTTTATTGATTTATTGTTTAAAGGTGGATGGGTAATGATTCCCCTAGCTGCCCTGGCTTTTCTGGGCCTAGTTATTTTTATTGAACGTTACATCACCATCCGTAAGTCGTCAAAAACGGAAACCAACTTAATGTTGCAAATCAAACAATACATTCAGGAAGGCCGTCTAGAAAATGCCATTACCCTTTGTCGCAATGCAAATACGCCATTGGGCAGAATGCTTGAAAAAGGATTGAAAAGAATTGGCCGCCCTATCAAAGATATTGAAGGTGCCATTGAAAATACAGGTAAACTTGAGGTATCTAAATTAGAAAAGAACATTGGTGTTTTAGGTATCGTTGCCGGTATTGCACCCATGTTAGGTTTCGTAGGTACCATCATTGGGGTAATTACCATCTTTCATGATGTATCCATTAAAGGAGCTATTGAAATTGGCACCATCTCTGGCGGTTTATACACCAAAATGATTACCTCTGCTACAGGTTTGGTTATCGGTATCATTGCCTACGTTTTATACCACATCTTAAATATGATGGTAGAGCGTATCATTCTAAGAATGGAAACTGATGCCATTGAATTTATTGACTTATTAGAGGAACCCAGCAAATAATGAATCTAAGAAAAAGAAATAAAGCAACGGTTGAGGTCAATACCTCTGCTCTTAATGATATTATGTTCTTTCTGCTTTTGTTTTTCCTGCTGGCCTCTGCCGTAGTTAATCCACAGGTAGTCAAACTTTTATTGCCAAGATCTGACAGTGGGCAACAATCTTCTGCACAAAAAACCGTTACCGTTTCTATAGATGACAAGCTAAATTACTTTGTAGAGAAGCAACAGGTAACCTTGGATAACTTAAAAAGTATAGTAGAATCTTACCAAAAGGATTCTCCAGATTTAACGATTGTACTTTATGTTGCCCGGGGGGTGTCTATAGAAAACACAATGCAGGTTTTTGATGTTGCTAATCAATTAAAGCTTAAAGTTGTTTTGGCTGTAGAACCTAAGAAATAATGACATACAATCAGGAAGAAAATAACTACCCTAAGGCTTTGGCTATAGCAACAGTCATTATGGGTCTCCTTATTGCACTGAGTTTTTTCATTGCCATAGGGACATTTAAACCTGTTGAAGAAGCAGGTATGGGTGGTATGGTGGTTAATTATGGTACTTCAGTTGAAGGAATGGGTACTGATTATACCAGTATTGAAGAGCCTTCTGCAGATCCTAATGCCAATAACAAAGCACCCGATAAGGTGGTGCCTGAGCAACCTACCATAGAGCAGAATACCCCACAGGCAAGTGATAAAGAAGTGGTTACCCAAAATACAGAAGATGCAGTAAGCATCAGCACCAAGAAAACAAAGTCTACCTCTACCCCTAATGCTGCTGTAGAAGAAAAACCGGCTGCACCTACCATTAACCAAAATGCTTTATATAAAGGTAAAGCCAATAAAGGTACCGGTCAGGGCGACGGAACGGGCACTACCCCGGGCAACCAGGGCAGTGTAAATGGTGATCCCTTGAGCAATAAGTATGGCGAGGGTGGCTCTGGTTTTGGTGATACCCCTATTGCTTTGGGCAAATTCAGCAATTTAGTTACCCCACAGGATGATGGACAAAAAACTGGTAAAATAGCCGTAAAAGTTACCATCAACAAGGAAGGTGTGGTCATCAACGCTGTACCTGGCGCAAAGGGAAGTACACTTAGTGACCGCGAATTATGGCAAAAATGTAAAGATGCTGTAATGGGTGCGCGTTATAATCAATCTGCCAACGCTCCAGAAGTTCGGGTAGGCATAGTGGTCTTCAACTTTAAAGTACAATAGAAGACCTGAATACCAATTTTAATACAAATGACTTACCAACAAACGCTGGATTACCTTTATAGTAAACTACCCATGTTTACCCGTATCGGTGCCATAGCTTATAAAAAAGACTTACACAATGCACTGTATTTATGTGAGCAACTGGGCAACCCCCAACAACAATTTAAAAGCATCCATGTGGGTGGCACAAATGGTAAAGGTTCTACCTCCCATATGTTAGCTGCAATATTACAAAAGGCCGGTTATAAAACCGGCCTTTATACTTCTCCACACTTAAAAGATTTCAGGGAACGCATCCGTATCAATGGAAAAATGATTCCTAAAGGTTTTGTCAGCGATTTTGTCGATGCTCAAAAGGCAACCTTCGAAACCCTGCAACCCTCCTTTTTTGAAGTTACCGTAGGCATGGCCTTCTCCTACTTTGCACAAGAGCAGGTAGACATTGCCATTATTGAGGTGGGCCTTGGCGGTCGCCTTGATTCTACCAATATCATTACCCCAGAGCTGTCTGTCATCACCAATATCAGTTTAGACCATACCAATATTCTGGGCGATACTTTTGGTGCCATCGCCACAGAAAAAGCAGGCATCATTAAACCACAGGTGCCAATTGTCATTGGTGAAAGACACCCGGAAACAGATCAAAAGTTTATAGAAAAAGCTGCTTCAACAAACAGTAATTTAGTTTTTGCTGAAGATGAGCTGCAGTTGACAGACACGCAATTGATCAACCCTTACCTGCAAACGACTGTCCGTAAAGGCGAAACGCTTTGTTATCAAAACCTGCAGCTGGACCTTACAGGAACTTACCAGCTTAAAAACGTACGCACGGTTATTGCGGCGGTATTACAATTAAAAGCACTTAATTTTAATATCCCCGATGAGGCAGTTTCTTCCGCTTTGCGTGATGTTAAAGAAATTACAGGCTTACAAGGAAGGTGGCAAACTTTAGGCGAATCGCCATTGATCATTTGCGATACAGGCCATAATTACGCCGGCATTACAGAAGTATTGCAGAATATTAAAAATACGCCCCACCAACAGCTCCATATGGTTTTTGGTGTGTTGAAAGATAAAGACGTCAATGGCGTTTTAAAATTGCTACCTTCAAATGCTGTTTATTATTTTACACAACCAGATCTGGAACGTGCCCTGCCCGCAGCAGAACTTGCCGCACAAGCAGAAAAACATGGCCTGCAGGGCGAAGTGTTTCCGCAGGTGGGTCTTGCCATTGCAGCCGCTAAAAATAAGGCCGCCGCTGATGATCTCATCTTTATTGGTGGCAGTACCTTTGTTGTAGCTGAAGCTTTATAAAACCTTACGTATTCCTTACCCATCACTTGCTATTGACTAGCTGTTCACTAATCCTAACAACTGACTTAGTAGGGCTTTGCTCCGGGTTTCCTAGCGGATTTCCCGAACCAAACCCGGAGCAGATCCCTAGCAGCCCGCTACCTGCTCAGGCTTTGCTATACCCTAACGGTTAGAGAATACCTAATTATTAGTACCTTTACCATAACGAATATAATCTTTGTATGCAACAGATCGAAAGCTATAAGCCTAAACATAAAATACGCTTTGTAACTGCGGCTGCCTTATTTGATGGGCACGACGCAACAATAAATATCATGCGCCGCATTTTGCAATCTTCAGGTGCAGAAGTTATTCACCTTGGGCATAACCGCTCGGTAGATGAAGTGGTTAACTGTGCTATTCAGGAAGATGTACAGGGCATTGCCATGACTTCTTACCAGGGTGGACATGTGGAATACTTTAAATATATGTATGATTTACTTCAGGAACGTGGTGCCACCAATATTAAAATATTTGCCGGTGGTGGCGGCGTTATCCTCCCTGCCGAAATTAAAGAACTGCAGGAATATGGCATCACCAAAATCTATTCTCCGGATGATGGTCGCACCATGGGGCTACAGGGCATGATCAATAACATGCTGGAGCAAACAGATTACATCACCACCAGTTCGATGAATGGGGAGTTAAAGCGCATTCCACAGAAAGAAGTAAAAGCTATTGCTTCGGCAATTACCGTGGCAGAAAACGACCCTGAAGCCGCACAAGCTTTTGTCAATGAGCTTAAAAAATTGACTGAAGCCAACAAAGCGCCAGTTTTGGGCATTACCGGTACGGGTGGCTCCGGAAAATCATCACTCGTAGATGAGCTGGTGAGAAGGTTTTTAGTGGAAGTTCCAGAAAAAACAATGGCCATCATATCTGTAGATCCTTCCAAAAGGAAAACAGGGGGTGCCCTATTGGGTGACCGCATCAGGATGAATGCCATCAATAACCCAAGGATTTACATGCGCTCGCTGGCCACGCGACAAGCCAACCTGGCCTTGTCTAAAAACGTGCAGGAAAGTATCGACATCTGTAAAGCTGCCGGTTACGACCTGATCATTGTTGAAACATCAGGCATTGGACAATCGGATACCGAAATTACCGAACATTGTGATGTTTCTCTATATGTGATGACACCTGAGTTTGGTGCTGCTACACAACTAGAGAAAATTGACATGCTTGATTTTGCCGATTTAGTGGCCATCAACAAGTTCGACAAACGTGGTGCTTTAGATGCATTACGCGATGTGCGCAAGCAATACCGCAGGAACCATAACCTTTTTGATGCGCCCGAAGAAAGCATTCCGGTGTATGGCACCATGGCTTCGCAGTTCAACGATCCGGGAATGAACAACCTCTTTATCTCTTTAATGGATAAAGTTAAAGAAAAAACAGGGGTAGATTTCAATGCACAGCTGAAATTAACGGCCCTGCAATCTGAGAAAGTCTACATCATTCCACCAGATAGAATCCGTTACCTTGCTGAAATTGCCGAAGCCAGTCAGACTTATAATGAGTGGGTTAATACACAAACGGCCATCGCCAGAAAATTATACCAATTACAGGGTGTCATTAAATTGGCCGCCGAAGAATCATTACATAAAATAGTACCTGTTGAAGCAAGTACCCTTACGGCCCTGCAGGAAATTTACAATCACCTGGAAGAGCTTCAGGATGGTCATTGCAAGCGTTTATTACGCGAATGGCCAGCAACAAAAGCTAAATATCTTGCCGAAAACTTCATTTATAAAGTTCGCGATAAAGAAATTAAACAACCCTTGTTTTATGAGTCTTTATCAAAATTAAAAATCCCTAAAGTTTCCCTGCCTCGTTATGAAGATTGGGGTGATATTTTACGTTGGTTACTTACCGAAAATGTACCGGGAGAGTTTCCTTATGCCGCCGGGGTATTTCCCCTAAAACGTGAAGGTGAAGACCCAACCAGGATGTTTGCCGGTGAAGGTGGCCCTGAGCGTACCAACAAACGTTTCCACTATGTTTCCCTCGGTCAGCCTGCGCATCGCCTTTCCACGGCTTTCGACTCGGTGACCTTATATGGGGAAGATCCTCATATTCGTCCGGATATTTATGGCAAAATCGGCAATTCTGGGGTGAGCATTGCCACCCTTGATGATGCCAAAAAGCTTTATTCAGGCTTTGACCTTTGTTCGCCATCCACATCGGTATCCATGACTATTAATGGTCCTGCGCCAATGTTGCTAGGCTTTTTCATGAACGCAGCCATCGACCAGCAATGTGAAAAATATATCATTGCCAACGGACTGGAAGCCGAAGTAGAAGAAAAGATTAACGCTATTTATGCAAGTAAAAATGCCACAAGGCCGCGCTATGCTGGCGAATTACCAGAAGGCAACAGTGGGCTTGGTTTAATGTTGTTAGGCGTTACCGGCGACCAGGTATTACCGGCAGATGTCTATGCAACTATAAAAGCAAAAGCCATCAGTTCGGTCCGTGGAACGGTACAGGCCGATATTCTGAAAGAAGACCAGGCACAAAACACCTGCATTTTCTCTACAGAATTTGCCTTAAGGATGATGGGCGATATCCAGATGTATTTCATCAACGAGAAAGTGCGCAACTTTTACTCGGTATCCATCTCAGGTTACCACATTGCTGAGGCCGGCGCTAACCCTATTTCGCAGCTTGCCTTTACCTTAAGCAATGGCTTTACCTTTGTAGAATATTACTTGAGCAGGGGCATGAACATTGATGATTTTGCGCCTAATCTTTCCTTCTTCTTTTCTAATGGTATCGATCCTGAATATGCAGTGATAGGCCGTGT
>NZ_JAZQPU010000091.1:0-2859 GCF_045628745.1 Pedobacter sp. | reverse complement strand
TTTTCCTTAATGAATTCGATTGCTTCGGCAATGCGGTTGTAATTCAGTTGTTGCTGCTCATTCATCGCTTTAGAATTTATCATCAAATTTCGGCATTACAAAGCTGTAATAAAATCCGAAACTTGCTCAATTTAAAGGGGCCTTATTTATCATTTTGAGGATAATTCTAAAGATGCTTCGGATGTTGGCACCAAAATACTTATATTAACCAAATGGAAAGTCTTGTGAAGTCATATTGGAGCGCATTTTTTGATATGCTCACTGCAATGTTTCTGGTATTCATAATGCCGCAAAGTCTCATCTTTGACTTCAATAAGCATATATTGAAATCTGTATGCGTGATTAGTGTTGATATAGTTTGTTTTTTTATAATCAGTTTATCTATTTTAAAGCTGATAAAGCTAATTATTAATCGCAGCAAAAGGAAAAATGTCAATTATTAAACGCTCTAGCTCGCAAAGTTTTGGATTGAACTTTT
The DNA here is from genome assembly GCF_045628745.1 of Pedobacter sp. Taxonomy (GTDB): domain Bacteria; phylum Bacteroidota; class Bacteroidia; order Sphingobacteriales; family Sphingobacteriaceae; genus Pedobacter. The sequence goes on along the minus strand of NZ_JAZQPU010000091.1, from coordinate 2,381 downwards.
TTATTCCAATAACAGCGTTTTAATACTAATAGTAGGCTCCTGTGTGCCATTGACCAACAATTCGTCTATGTGCATTTCCGTGCCCGGGAACAATTTGACTAAACTGTCAGATCAATATAAATCCTCTTCCATACTGATTAGCGATGCTCTTATTAAAGCCTGTGACAATGATGTCATTTGCTGATTTCCGCTAAATGATTGATTAATACATAGATTGAAAAACTTTCAGACATTATCTTTAAACGCGATTTTATCTAAGTAACGTATTGTTTACAACTAGGAAACTTAAAGGAGGAAAACGATCTTAGCACAATTGACGCTCCTCATCATTTTGCTAACCAATTTTAAACCGATACAAATGAATCATCTCGCTGGCAGAAATATAAACTACGCACTCCTGTTTCTGCTGGCACTTTTAAATTCATGCTCCTTGAAAAAAGAAAACTCAACCAAAAATCAGTTGAGTGCAGTACCTTTCAAAGGTCAGGTGGGCGCAGTACATTTACCTGCGCATATTGCGCCTATCAAAGCACCATTTCCAATGCCTCCATTAAAGAAACCTCAGTTTCCTGCTTTGCAAAAGCGGATTACGGAGCTTGGTGCAAAAGAGGGCGTAAAAGCAACTAAGGAAATTCAGCAAACCATAGATGAACTAAATCAAAGGGGTGGCGGCCTGGCAATTGTTCCAAAAGGGAAATGGCTTACTGGTCGCATTAGTTTAAAAAGCAATGTCAACCTGCATTTGGAAGAAGGGGCAGAGCTGTATTTTAGTGGAGAGATTGAAGATTACCTTCCCGCTGTATTTACCCGTAACGAGGGGATAGAGGTGATGTCACTTGGTGCTTGCATTTATGCCAATGGCCAGGAAAATATAGCCATCACTGGTAGAGGACGTTTAATAGGACCTACAAAAGACGGTTCTGTGCGCCGGCGAACAATGACCACCCAGGTGATTGAAGAGTTTGTGGATCTGCGTAAACCGGTAGCTGAAAGGGTTTTCGAGGGTCAGAACAACAGTCCAATTCTTCCACCCATGTTTATTTCACCTATCAATTGCAAAAACGTGCTGATTGAAGGGGTGTCCTTAGAAAACACAGCCTTCTGGAACATCGTCCCTATTTATTGTGAGGGAGTGATCATTCGCGGCATAACGGTAAATTCTGTAGGCATTGCCCGTGGTGATGGAATAGATATCGAATCCTCCAAAAATGTACTGATAGAATATTGTACCTTAAGCAGTGGCGATGATTGTTTTACCATTAAAGCGGGTCGTGGTGAGGATGGTATTCGCGTCAACAAAGCATCAGAGAATATTGTTATCCGTTTTAGTTTAGCCAGGGAAGGCCATGGAGCCATCACGGTGGGAAGTGAAACGGCAGGCATGATTAAGAATTTATATGTACACGACTGTGTTTTTGAAGAAACCGGCAGTGGTATCCGCTTTAAAACCAGGAGACCTCGTGGTGGGGGTGGAGAACATATTTATTATGACCGCATTAGAATGAACTTATCGGGTGCTGCTTTTAACTGGGATATGCTCGGTAGTGCACAACATGTGGGCGACTTAGCCAACAGGCTTCCAGCAAGAGCGATCAACTCGCTTACCCCAGAGTTTAAAAATATCGTTGCACGCAACATTATTGTGGAGCGTGCCAGTCAGTTTGTGAAAATCAACGGTATTACAGAAACACCACTAAGGGATGTTTTAATCGAAAATGCTGATATCAAAGCTGATAAACTCTTTACAGCCGTTGATGTGAATGGCTTTACCGTAAGAAATGCTAAAGTGCAAGCCAAAGATCCCAACATCAGCTTGCTGGCTGTAAAGCAACTTACTTTTGAAAATGTACAGTTTATAGTGCCCAGCGACACCCTAATTTTATCGGTTTCTACTTCAGAAAAACCAAAATTCATCAATTGTAAGCCTGAAACACGACAGATAAAGACAAAAGTCCTTAATTAATAGCATTTGTCGCGATATCTTTAATCACCTGGTCAAGCTCTTTTGCACTTTCCTTAATCATGTTGATCATTTGTTCAATATTGGGGTCCATCTCAAATGATTCAAGAAGCAGGGTGAGCCCCATGATATTCGCGATGGGTTTTCTGATGACATGCGATTGTACATAGGCCATTTGCGACAAGGTCAGCTGTGTTTTTGAAAGAGATTCTTTTGTGTTTTCCAACTCTGTACTTGTTAGCATATATTGGGTAATATCATGGCCAATACAAAAGACTCCTGCTGGCTGCTGCTGTTCATCAAATAGGGCTTTATATTCCCATTGTGTAATCACGTATCCACCTTTTCCATCAAACTTCCTGACCACAGCAGGAATGATCTCCTCTGGATTGATAAAGGCTTTTGCTGATGCCGATTTGCA
>NZ_JAZQPU010000090.1:0-9182 GCF_045628745.1 Pedobacter sp. | reverse complement strand
TTTAAAAGGCACTATGTACAAACGGATATCACACCGGTACTCACGCCAGCAGATAAATTGATTCTTTATAATATCTATAAAAAATACTTGTAACAAGAGCTAAAAATATTAAACCCGCCTCCTTCATTTAGGTCGGCGGGTTTTTTTAGGCAAAAAAAAAGAGGTCATTTAATTGACCTCTTTAAAATCTATTTCTTTCCCTTTGCCCAGGCATCTTTAAGTCCAACCGTACGGTTAAATATCAGGTGCTCAGGAGTGGAGTCTTTATCTAAACAGTAATAACCTTTACGGATAAACTGATATCTTTCAGTGGCATTTGCATTGGCAAGGTAAGGCTCAATATATGCCGATTTGTTGATCTCTACACTTTCAGGGTTCAGGTAATCTTTAAAATCACCTTCTTCACTGTCAGGAGATTCTACGCTAAACAAGCGATCGTAATTCCTGATTTCAGCAGTCTGAGCATGAGCTTTACTTACCCAGTGAATTGTTCCCTTAACGTTAATACCACTTGTATCTTCACCACTTTTTGAATCTGGCAGGTAAGTACAGTGAATCTCGGTAACATTACCATTTTCATCTTTCACAAAGTCTTCACATTTCACAATGTAAGCATGTTTTAAGCGTACAACAGCACCAGGAGCAAGTCTGAACCATTTCTTTGCTGGCACCTCCATAAAGTCTTCACGCTCTATCCAAAGCTCATTGCTGAAAGGAATTTCTCTTGAGCCACCTTTATCTTCTGCCTCAGGGTTGTTTTCTCCAATGAGAATTTCAGTCTGATCAGCAGGATAATTAGTAATCACCATTTTAATAGGATCAAGAACAGCCATTACCCTGTTGGCAATTTTATTCAGGTGCTCTCTTACACAGAATTCCAAAAGGCTCAACTCAATCAGGTTTTCTCTTTTGGCAATACCAATGCGTTCGCAAAACTCACGGATACTTTCTGGAGTATAACCTCTTCTTCTCAAACCACTGATGGTAGGCATGCGAGGGTCATCCCATGAAGTTACTATGCCTTCGTTCACCAATTGCAGTAATTTACGCTTGCTCATTACCGTGTAGGTAAGGTTTAAGCGGGCAAATTCATATTGTTGTGAAGGATATATTTCTAATTTTTCTATAAACCAATTGTAAAGCTCGCGGTGAGATACATATTCCAGCGTACAGATAGAATGGGTAATATGTTCTATGCTGTCACTTTGGCCATGTGCAAAGTCATACATTGGGTAAATACACCAGGTATTTCCTGTACGGTGATGTTCAGCATGTTTAATGCGGTAAATAATAGGGTCACGCATCAGCATGTTAGGGCTGCTCATGTCAATTTTAGCACGCAAAATGCAGGCACCATCTTCAAACTCGCCATTTTTCATGCGGGTAAACAAGTCAAGGTTTTCTTCCACGCTGCGGGAGCGGTAAGGGCTGTCCTTTCCGGCTTCTGTAGGTGTACCTTTTAACTGTGCAATTTCCTCTGCTGTACCGTTGTCAACATACGCAAGGCCTTTTTCAATCAGCTTTACAGCAAAATTATACAGCTCACCAAAATAATCAGAGGTGTATAATTCATTTTTCCATTCAAAACCAAGCCATTTAATATCTTCCTGCTGACTGTCTACATATTCTGTTTTTTCAGTCACCGGATTGGTATCGTCAAACCTTAAATTGGTATAACCGCCATATTTCTGAGTCAGACCAAAGTTAAGGCATATAGCCTTTGCATGGCCTATGTGTAAATATCCATTGGGTTCAGGGGGAAAACGTGTAATTAATGTTTCGTATTTCCCACTGTTTAAATCGTTTTCAATGATCTCTTCAATAAAGTTCAATGATCTTTCCTCACTCATAAAAGCTGTAAATTTAGTCGTCAAAGTTAACATAAAACCGCTAATTTAATTACTTTTACTGACTTCAATTACCATATATATGAGCAATACATTGAACAGGCCTATACGTGTTTTAGTAGCTAAGGTAGGATTAGATGGTCACGACCGGGGTGCCAAAGTAATTGCCACTTCCTTAAGAGATGCTGGAATGGAGGTTATCTATACCGGCCTGAGGCAAACCCCTGAAATGGTGGTCAATGCTGCCCTGCAGGAAGATGTAGATGCGATAGGAATCTCCATCTTATCTGGTGCACACATGACTGTTTTCCCAAAGATCATTGAAATTATGAAACAAAAGGGACTTGAGAATGTATTGTTAACCGGAGGAGGGATTATTCCGGACGATGATATAGTGAAACTTAAAGATATAGGTGTAGGGGAGTTGTTTGCTCCCGGAACCACCATGGTTTCCATTGTAGACTATATCAGGAATTGGGCCTTTGAACACAGAAACTTTTAATACATGGCATACAAAAATATATTATCAGCAGTAAAAGAAGAGATCCTGCACCTTACCATTAACAGGGAGCAGAAATTAAATGCTTTGAATAAAGAAACGCTGGCAGAACTTGCCGATGCCATCGCTTATGCCAGTACAAGCAGTGAGGTAAGGGGTGTTTTGTTAACCGGGGCAGGCGAAAAGGCCTTTGTTGCTGGTGCAGACATTGCAGAATTCTCCAGCTTTAATGCTGAACAGGGTGCAGAACTGGCCCGCAACGGACAAGCAACTGTTTTTGATGCTATAGAAAACTGCCCTAAACCTGTTATTGCAGCCATCAATGGCTTTGCCCTTGGTGGAGGCTTAGAGTTGGCCATGGCCTGTCATATCCGTATTGCAAGCTCCACTGCCCGTTTAGGTTTACCTGAGGTTTCTCTTGGCTTAATACCTGGTTATGGCGGCACACAAAGATTAACCCGTTTGGTAGGTAAAGGTAATGCGATTGAAATCATTGCCACCGCAGAGATGATTAACGCCGAAAGAGCCCTATCCATAGGCCTTGTTAATCATGTGGTAGAGCCTGATGCTTTAACAACTAAGGCACTTGAAATTTTACAAAAAATAAAATCACGTGCCCCTTTAGCTGTGGCAAGTGCCATTACTGCCGTTAATGCAGCAGAAAAGGGCGGTGTTAATGGTTATTGGGTTGAAATTGAGGAATTTGGGAAGTGCTTTAATACCGCCGATTTCAAAGAAGGTGTAGCCGCCTTTATGGAAAAAAGAAAGCCAGTTTTTACCGGTAAATAAAATTTATATATTTTAATGGGTTTGGTTTGTCTTTTAACCTGTGGAAATTATTTCCCAATGTATTTTTTATATCTTTAACTATTGGTAAAGAATATTCTGTTTTAAGGGCTTTATGAGAAACATACTAATAGTTGATGATGAGCTGAATATAGGCTTGTTATTATCTAAATTTTTAACCCGCAATGGTTTTGAGGTAAGCACCGCCACTTCAGGGAAAAAGGCTATGGAATGCCTGTCAGTAAATTCCTTCGACTTGATTTTATGTGATTACCGCCTGGAAGACACAGACGGCAAGGAAATATTGATCAAGGTTAAAGAACTATATCCGCAGACAGGGGTGATCATCATTACGGGCTATTCAGATATCAGGCTTGCTGTAGAATTGATTAAGCTGGGTGCCTATGATTACATCACTAAGCCGCTTTATCCTGATGAGATCTTAAATACCATCAATAAAGCGATAGAAACCCAACAAGCACTTCTGGAAGCAGTGGGCATCCCCGTGATGGAAGGCAGCCCTAAGCCTGCTCATTTTGATACAGATAATTTCATTATCGGGCAAAGTGAAACGTCAAAAGAATTACTTAAACAGATTACGCTGGTGTCGCCTACCAATTATAGTGTGATTTTAACGGGCGAAAGTGGCACCGGAAAAGAAGCCGTAGCCAAAGCCATCCATATCAGTAGTTTAAGAAAAGACGGGCCATTTGTGGCGATGGACTGTGGTTCTTTAACCAAAGACCTTGCCGGATCAGAATTTTTCGGTCATGAAAAGGGGGCCTTCACTGGTGCCACCTATACAAAAATTGGACACTTTGAAATGGCCAACGGGGGTACCTTATTTTTGGATGAAGTAGCTAATCTTTCTTATGATATTCAGGCTGCACTCTTGCGTATTGTGCAGGAGCGTAAAGTAAAAAGGTTGGGTAGTACCAAAGAAATTGATATTGACGTCCGTATTATCGTTGCCACAAATGAAAACCTGGTTAATGCCATGAGCAACGGCCGTTTCCGCGAAGATCTATACCATCGCTTCAATGAATTCTCAATCAACCTGCCCCCATTAAGGGACCGCGGAAAAGATATTATGGTTTTTGCTAACAGCTTTCTGAAAGCTGCCAACCAGGAGCTGAACAAAAACGTAGCTGCATTTTCTAAAGAAGTCGAAGCCTGTTTTTATACCTATAACTGGCCGGGAAATGTGCGGGAGCTTAAAAATGTGGTCCGTAGGGCTACCTTGCTCACTGAAGGGCAGACCATACCGCTCAAAGCTTTGCCACTAGAAATTTCTACCTATGCTAAAATACCCATTGCTGAAGCTGAGGTACAGAGGCAGCCAAAGCCGGTTGATTTAAAGAATACCGCTTTAGAAGCAGAATATGAGGCCATCATAAAGGTGCTTCGAGAAGTGAACTTTAATAAAACCAAGGCGGCTAAAGTATTGAATATCGACAGGAAAACGTTATACAATAAAATGAAAGCCGTCAATTTAGACTCTTAATTATACCCTCATGTCTTTATTCTCTTACAAACAGCGGAACAACATTATCCTGGTCATTATTGTTGCTTTAGGCTGTGTAATTGCCTTTTCTTTACTGGGCATATTTGGCTCCATATTAAGTACCCTGGTGCTCTATACCATTCTTCGTCCGGGCTACTTGTATTTGGTAGAAGTAAAAAAATGGAACCGTAGGTTGACCGCTGTATTGATACTACTTACCTCTATCATTGTGCTGGTATTGCCGTTTTATGGCTTAAGTAGCATGGTGATCACTAAAATTGATGAGCTGCAAAGCGACCATATTTACTATAAGAATATGCTTTTTAAGCTCAAGCACCTGGTGCCTTTAAATGCCGAGATGCAAAGTTTGCTCGAAGATGGACTTAAAAAAACAGGAACCTGGGCCACAGAATTGTTCCCTTCCTTGATTTCCGGGGCTTTTAATATTATTTTTGGCTTACTGCTCATGTATTTTTTACTCTACTTTATGTTGGTAGAAAATGAAACGTTTGAAAATGCACTGGTTAAATATGCCCCTTTCAGGGAACAAAATGCCAACCGTTTTGCCGAAGAAATGAGAAACACCACCTATGCCAATGTGGTAGGGCAAGGCCTTATTTCCCTGGTGCAAGGTGCCCTGCTGTCGCTTTCCTTCTTTGTCCTTGGCTATAGCGATCCGCTGTTCTGGGGTGTCATTACCGCTTTTATTTCTTTTGTGCCCATACTAGGCCCCCCCATCATCTTTGTGCCCGCTGCACTGCTTCAAATTGCCAATGGAAATAGCTTCGGCGGTTGGGCAATGCTGGTTTTTGGTTTCCTGGTCATTATTAATATTGATAACGTACTGCGTTTTATCATTGCCAAAAAAGTTGGAAATATTCATCCCATAATTACAGTAATTGGCGTAGTTATTGGTATACCTTTATTTGGAATCTTAGGCCTTGTATTTGGACCATTGTTATTATCCTATTTCATTTTATTGATTAAAATATATGAAACAAGTGCAATGGCTTCGGAAAGATTAGAAAGAATTAAAACAATTTCTACCGAGGAGGAGTTTTAAGAATATCAAGGGTTAGTTTCAAAAATCTTTAATCTATAAACTTTATAAAAACTAAATGTTATGAATGATAATTCAAAAGTATTAATTGGGCTATTGGCCGGTTTAGCTGCAGGCGCGGCACTAGGTTTATTATTTGCACCGGAAAAAGGAACTGATACCCGCGATAGGTTAAGTCAGTCTATCAAAGACCTGAGTGACTCTATCAAAGATAAAGCTGCTGATGAAATTAACAACCTTGCAAATTTAAAAGATAAAGTAGTGAGTTCGGTTAAAAGTAAAATTAACCCTGAAGAGCAATATGCAGACGAAACTGAGCATGCTTAATTAACTTCTCAAATCTAAAATACAATGCAGGAAAATAAAGAAAAAAACATTGAAGAAATCATTGCTGACGCAAAAGACTATATAGAAGCACGTATGGAGTATGTACGGCTCTATACAGTAGAAAAGGTATCAAAGCTATTTGCTGACTTGTTAACGAGTGCAACCGTAGTGATTTGCTTTGTGTTGGCTTTTTTATTCGGTTCAGTCACTCTTGCCTTGTTTTTAGGAGACGTTTTAGGTACAGCCACCCGCGGATTTGGTTGCGTGGCGTTGCTCTATTTGTTGATTGCCATCGTGGTTTTTCTGACTAAAGATAAATACATTGAGAAGGCTATCACCAATATGGCCATCAAAAAATATTTTAATAAACTAGCAGACAAGGAAGATGAGCAAAAGATATAATATCCAAAATTTGGAGCAACTCCAGGCACAGCTTTTCATGCTGAAGTCTGGCTATACGGAAAAGGGAAGCCTGTTGACACAGAATGTTAAGCTATATGTAAAGCAATATACCCTTGGCAGTCTGATTAGAAAGTATGCTACACCAAATGCTTTGCTGAAGATTGACGATAAGATGAACATCAGCAGTAAAGTCATGTCATTCGTATTACCTGTAATCATGAACAGCACCTTTTTTAGGGGTTCTGGTTTTATGACCAAGGCTTTGGTAGGGTTGGCAACCAGTAAAATGGGTAAAACGCTAGATGCTGAGCATATTTCTGCTATGTTCAATACGGTGAAAGGCTTGTTTAACAAAGCTAAAAAAACCAGGAAACCTGGATTACAGGTCGACTATGGTATTCCACCTGATAGCGAAACTTTTTAAAGATAAGCAATAAGAGAAAAAACCGCCTTTATCATCATCGATGATAAAGGCGGTTTTTTTTATGCAACATATTTAAGAAACATAGCTGCTTAATTAAAGTCAGCTTATAATTACCTTATCAGTAAGTTATCCTTAAGAGGGCATTGGAAGGGCATTTGTATATCGTTTGATATACGAAGGCCCTATGAAGGCCCTACCAATGCCCTCTGAACGCTATGGTAACTATTAGTTTTAGAATCGACAACGCTCACCTAAAGTTTGATTGTAATTGCAAAAAGAAAGCCGCATCATTTTTACATGATGCGGCCCTTTTAAAGAAATAATATCCAGGTTTAAACCGTCGTTTTTATCTTCAGTTCTTTCAATTGTTTATCGTCAATAGTAGATGGACTATCGATCATCACATCTCTTCCTGAGTTGTTTTTCGGGAAAGCAATGACGTCTCTGATGCTGTCTAAACCAGCGAAAATAGAGCATAAACGGTCAAAACCGAAGGCAATACCGCCATGCGGAGGTGCACCAAATTCAAAGGCATCCATTAAGAAACCAAATTGCTTCTGTGCCTCTTCTTTAGAGAAACCTAAGTGTTTAAACATCAGGGCCTGTAAAGTTCTGTCGTGGATACGGATAGAGCCGCCGCCAATCTCAGTACCATTCACCACCATGTCGTAAGCATTAGCCCTTACGTCGCCCGGATTAGTATCTAACAAAGCGATATCCTCAGGTTTTGGTGAGGTAAAAGGGTGGTGCATGGCATGGTAACGTTCTGTTTCCTCATCCCACTCCAACAGCGGGAAATCAAGTACCCACAGGGCGCTAAACTTGTTTTTATCGCGGAAGCCTAAGCGGTTACCCATTTCAAGGCGAAGCTCACTTAACTGCTTGCGTACTTTATCTGTAGTGCCCGCCATGATCAGCATTAAATCGCCGGGTTTTGAGCCCAGGGCTGCAGACCATTTCGCCAGATCTTCTTCATTGTAAAACTTGTCTACAGATGATTTTAAAGTTCCATCGCCATTATGTCTGCAGTAGATTAAGCCTGTAGCGCCTATTTGCGGGCGTTTAATGAAGTCTGTTAACTCATCTACTTGTTTCCTGGTGTAATGCGCACAGCCCGGCGCATTGATACCGATAACAAGTTCTGCGTTTTCGAATACAGGGAAGTCACGGCCTTTAACAAGCTCGTTCAATTCTACAAACTGCATGTCAAAACGGGTATCTGGTTTATCAGAACCATATAAACGCATGGCATCAGCATATTGCATTCTAGGTACTTCAGGAAGGTCGATGCCTTTGATGTCTTTAAATAAAGTACGGATCAGGCCTTCAAAAGTGTTTAATATATCTTCCTGCTCAATAAAAGACATTTCGCAGTCTATCTGTGTAAATTCAGGTTGCCTGTCAGCACGTAAATCCTCATCTCTGAAACATTTTACGATTTGAAAGTAACGGTCGAAGCCAGAAACCATTAACAGTTGTTTAAAGGTTTGTGGCGACTGTGGTAAGGCGTAAAATTCTCCGGCATTCATTCTGCTGGGCACAACGAAATCTCTTGCACCTTCAGGGGTAGATTTAATTAATACAGGCGTTTCAACTTCAATGAAATCTAAACCATCAAGGTAGCGGCGTTCAGCCTGTGCCATACGGTGGCGCAGTACCATGTTATTCCTAACCGGTGCACGGCGTAAATCAAGGTAACGGTATTTCATGCGTAAGTCATCACCGCCATCAGTATCATCCTCAATTAAAAAAGGAGGTATTTTAGAAGCGTTTAATACTTCCAGCGCAGAAATTTTAATCTCCACATCACCGGTAGCCATTTTCGTATTTTTATTAGAACGCTCAACCACTACACCACTTGCCTTAATGACAAACTCACGGCCAAGTTTACGTGCAGCTTCACATAACTCCTGGTTATCGTCCATATTAAAAACTAACTGCGTAATTCCATAGCGGTCACGAACATCAATAAAAGTCATTCCGCCCAGGTCTCTGGATTTTTGTACCCAGCCGCAGAGAATTACACTCTCTCCCAGATTCTTAATCGTTAAAGCACCGCAAGTTGTTGTTCTTAGCATTTTTGTATTAATTAAGTAGCAAAAATATTGATTTTATTCCCATATCCATGCAAGGCTTGAAAAGTTTGGCGCGCTTTTTATATCTTTAACGTTATATAACAACCATATGATCGAATTATTTAGCAACCCAGCGGCCTGGATATCTTTAGTTACTTTAACCTTACTGGAAATAGTATTGGGTATAGATAACATCATTTTTATCTCTATTTTATCGTCCAAGCTTCCTGCACATCAACAACAGAAAGCAAGAAAACT
>NZ_JAZQPU010000089.1:0-4555 GCF_045628745.1 Pedobacter sp. | reverse complement strand
CGTCCTATTAAGTATCCAGCTCCGGCGCCAACAACACCACCGATAACAGCGCCTCTACCTTTCTTTTTATCAATCAATGCACCACCTACTGCACCTGCGGCTCCACCAATTACACCAGCTTTTGCAGCCTGGCTCCAACCTTCTTTTTTAGTACTTGTTGTTGTAGTTGCTGTATTGCTGCTTGTATTTGAGCTCGAAGTAGCTGCCGGGGCAGATGCTTCTCTTTGCTGTGATAACAATAAGGTGCGTTTTTCTTCTTGCTCTTGTTTAACAACGGCTATACGCTCTATCTCTTGCTGTTTAGCTACGTCTGCCTTTTTAAAGCTGTCTAATCTTAAACTATCTTTTACTTCTTTAAGTGCAACTTGTTTTGCGGCTTCAAGTGTGGCTTCGTCTTTTGCTTTATTACTACAAGAGGCCAAAACGATCGCAATTGCGATTATAGAAAGGAATTTTTTCATATCAAAAATAATTAAATGCATTATATATCATATAGAAAAAATGATGCCAAGATTTTAAATACATTTACTTTTCTTCCAAAGGTGACCTTCCTAAGGCACTACTTTCGCCATCGTCTTCTGTTGGATCCTTTGAAGTTCGGGAGATCATGTCATTATCATTATTAAGTTGGTGATAACCTGTATCAGATGAATGATCAGAATCAAGCCCCAGGTTTTCATTTCCTTCCTCTTCAGGATGTTTTTTTGAAGATTTATGCGGTTCTTTAGCTGTACCCTCTCTGTGATTTGTTTCTTCCATACTTATAATTTTCTTATCCATCCAACAAAACAGGAGTCTTAAAGTTTAAGATAAAGGGCTTTTTTTATCTTATTTGTAACAATTACAAAGTCTTGTGCTCCTGTTTTTTGGATTTTAATATTCTATTGTTTACTTTCACATCGAATTATATAATAAAAATATGCGTAAGACAGGAAAAGTTAAATGGTTTAATTCTTCAAAAGGGTTTGGTTTTATAACCCCTGAAGAGGGAGGTAAAGATATATTCGTACATTTCTCTGCAATTGCAGGTGACTCATTCAAAGAATTAAATGAAGGAGACGATGTTGAATTTGAATTAAATGAAGGTAAAAAAGGACCTGAAGCTTCAAACGTAAGAGTTCTTTAATTATACTCTTTAAAAAAAACAAAAGGGGTTTGCTAAACGGCATCACCCCTTTTTTATTGAAAAATAAGTAGAAATGCAATTCACAAAGAAAACCGGGTGTATCAGTATTATTGGCTGCGGCTGGTACGGGTTTGAATTGGCAAAAAATCTCCTTACTTTAGGTTACCGCGTAAATGGCTCCACAACCACTCCCGCAAAATTGCTGCAATTTGATCTGGCAGGAATAAAACCTTTCCTTCTTAAATTTGAGGAAGGCAAAAAGGTCTACTCAGATCATTTTTTTGAGTGTGAGGTCCTTATTATAAGTATCCCTCCAAAAAAAAATACAGATCAGGTCGCGCACTTTCCAGGAATCATTCAGCAGATTGCCGATGCAGCGACTTCCCATCAAATTAAAAACATCATCTTTATCAGTGCCTCTTCTGTATATGGAGAGCCAAAAAAAACGGTTACGGAATTGAGCACGCTCTTACCGCAAACCGTATCTGCACAACAAATATTCAAAGCTGAAAACATACTAAGTAAAAATCCTAATTTTTCAACCACTATACTGCGTTTTAGTGGACTGGTCGGTCCTGGCAGACATCCGGGTCGATTTTTTGCAGGCAAAAAAAATGTCCCAAATGGCAAAGCTCCTGTCAATCTGGTGCACCTCCAGGATTGCATAGATCTCACCCTGCAAATATTAAAACTTAATGCTTTTGGCTATACTTTTAATGCGGTAACGCCTCACCATCCTCAAAAACAAGAATTCTATACGGCTGCAACAAAAGCTCTGCAACTTGAGGAACCTGAATTCATAAATGAACTCAAAGAATGGAAAATAATTTCCAGCATCCAAGTTCCTAAACTGCTTAACTATAGTTATAAAATCACTAACTGGATGGAATGGCTACAAGAAAATACACCAACACTATGAAACTAACCATTTGGGGAGCTGCACACCAGGTTACGGGTAGCATGCACCTTCTGCAAACTGAAAACTATAATATCCTTATTGATTGTGGGTTAGATTATGAAAAAGGCGTACAACAAGAAGATAATGAACAATTTCCTTTTGACCCTTCAACAATTGATGTCGTTATTTTAACTCATGCCCATATTGACCACTCCGGAAACCTGCCAACTTTAGTTCGCCTTGGCTTTAATGGACAAATTTTGTGCACACCTCCTACTGCAGACCTTACAGAAATATTACTTATGGATTCTGTAACGGTTTTTTTAAATAAACTTCAGAAATCCAGACGTGGCAAAGGAAGGAAAAATTATAGTGGCCCACGCCCCTTATATCTTCAAAACCACGTAAATGAAACCGTTAGCCGCTTTATTACCATTAATTTTGACAGAAAATTCAACATCACTAATGATATTTCTTTAACCTTTATTCCTGCTGGTCATTTATTGGGCGCAGCAGCCGTGGTTTTATCGGTAACAGAAGATGGTATAGAAAAGAAAATTGCTTTTACTGGAGACATTGGTCGTAAAAACTACCCTGTACTGGTGGATCCACAAATGATTCCTCCAGTAGACTATTTGGTGACTGAAGCCACATATGGAGGACGTTACCATACCAAAGATTCCACACTTGAGGAAAAACTGATCGAGATCATCTATGATTCTTGTGTAAAGTTTCCGGGTAGGTTAATTATTCCAGCATTTAGCATCGGCAGAACACAAGCATTGGTTTTTGCCCTGAATAAAATTTTCAGCAGTGGGCTACTTCCCCCTGTAAAAGTATTTGTAGACAGCCCTCTTGCCGTGGCAGCGACTGAAATTTATCGGAAACACCATGAACTGGTGAGTGAAGAGTCACGAGCCTTCTACCAAAAAAATGGAGATGAGTTTGAATTTGACGCTTTATCGTATGTTGAAGAAAAAAAAGAAAGTGCTTCTATTTCCAATTATCATGAACCCTGCATTATTATTTCTTCTGCAGGGATGCTTGAAGGTGGAAGAATACAAGATCACCTCTATCATAATATACAAAACTATTATTGCACCATCTTATTTATAGGTTATTGTGCTAAAGGCACCCTTGGTAACCGTCTTTTAAGGGGAGATCCTATTGTTCGCCTGAGAAATCGTGATTTAATGGTGTATGCAAGCATTAAACAAACAGACTTATTAAGTGGACATGGGGATCATAATGACCTGATGGCTAATGTCATCTCCCAGAATCCTGATCAGCTGAAAAAAGTTTTCCTTGTGCACGGAGAAGATAAAAGCCTGGAAAGTTTAGCTGAAGCCATTGAAATTGCTGGTTATAATGCAGTGATTCCTCCAAAGGGAAAAATATATGAGCTATAAAGAAAAGAAATCCTCATTCTTGTATCAAAAACTAGACGCTTTTTAAGCTTAAGTAATTTTTTAAATGAGAAGGGTTTAATACCTGAATATTCTTATAACTACCTGAATTTCAGTTTATTTAATAATATTGGAGCATAAAACAATTTTTGGCAAGATTATTACAGATATGTTATTAATTCAGATTTCTGAATCATTAATATCTAATAATTGAAAAAAATGAACTCAAAAATTACAAAATCAGCTTTGATATTATCCTTAGTAGGATTATCTAGCACACTCTTCGCACAAGATGCAGATACAACTGCACGCTTTGCAAAAAAAGAATTTCGCACGTGGTCAATTGGTTTGAATGGTGGTATGTTAACTCATTACACTCCATTTAACAGTGATAGAAATGGGGACTTTGCAACTCCACAAGAAAGCTGGGGATACGGTGGTTACATCAAAAAACAAATCCTTCCAGGTTTTGGTATCCAGGCTGATTTCCTTGCTGGTAAAGTAAAAGGCTTTAGAGCAAATGATGGTGCTACTGGCAACACTACAGGTTTTGAAACCCGTATTGACTGGTCAGCAGCTTTGAAAGCTAACTTTACTTTAGCTAACTTAAGCTTAAACCAAAAACGTAGTGTCCTTTCACCATATTTCACTGCAGGTGCTGGTTATATGTCATCTAATGCCAATGTTGATGGACCTGTTGCATACAGAACTGGTTACAATGAAAAATGGTTCATCCCTGTAGGTGCTGGTGTTAAGCTTGGCCTATCTAACTCGATTAACCTTGATTTAGGTTATGATGTTAATTTCATGAAATCTAACAATTTCGATGGTATTGCAAGTGGTGCTAATGATAGATTTTCTTACGCTCATGCGGGTATAGAAATCGCTTTAGGTAAAAAGGGCTCTCCTCAATTACAAAACTTCAGTGCATTAGCTGCACTTCGTGAGCAAAATGCACTGGAAAGTGCTGAATTAAGAAGAGCATTATCTTCGCAAGAAGAAAATGCCAGAAGAGACAGAGAAGCTTATGCTAAAGAAATGGGCGATGATGACAATGATGGTGTTGCTAACAAATTTGACAAATGTGCTGGTACTGCTGCAGGAACTGTAGTTGACGGTTCTGGT
>NZ_JAZQPU010000088.1:0-4843 GCF_045628745.1 Pedobacter sp. | reverse complement strand
ATGTTTCTTAACTCGCCTTAACTGATGCTCCGGTGCAGTAATATGTGCTGCTGAAGAAGTTGGGTCAATCTTTTTTTTAACTTCCTGATTCTCTTCTTCCACTTTTTTCAAGTGGTGGTCTATGGAGGTAGCGGGTGTTTTAACACTACACTTTCCATTGATGCATTGGCTTTAATGTGAGCTGAATCTACTGCCTGCGTATGGCCGGACACCATTCCGCTGTTTACACATAAGGTAAACACTTTGTTAAACAAAGTCTCGAATAGGGAAGCTGGGTAAAGCTGTCTTGTTCTGCTTATAGTAGAATGCCAGGGTAATTCTTCATCTATATCAAACCCCAGGAAGTACAATACGTCCATCCGCATAGAGCAATGCTCCACCAATTTGCGGTCAGAGGTTATGTTTTCCAGGTAACCAGTTAACAGTAGCTTAAAAAAAACTACCGGGTCAATTGATGGGTTGCCAGTTTTGCCATAAAGTTCTTTGGTGTCTTTGTATAAAAAGCTCAGATCAAGCGTTTCGCGGAGTTTGCGATACAGGTTTTCCTTGGGAACCCGGCTCGAGAGCTGGAAGCTGGTGAACAGCTTTTCGGTATAATTCTTTCTGCCTTGCATACCCTTAATTTACGCATTTCACCAATTTTGTAAAAGCAAAATCTGCATTTATTCGAGTTGTGCAACAGCCACCACCCTTTTTTGATAGTTGTTGTTTTTTATCTTCTAATGAATATATATTTACAAAACATCTACCTAGTCAACTTCCTATATGCTTACCAATGTCATGATTAACTATTTCCGCAAAAAACAAAAAGCTGCACAAATTTCATTTGTTTATGTTGCTCTTGCGACGTTAAGTGTTTGCTCCGTTTATCCTAAAGACCTGTTTTATGGCCAATGGTCTCTTTTCGGCTTACTAATTACCTTTCCGGTTTCAATTATAAGTTTTGGATATAGATATGCGGATGCTCAGAATCTTTATCCAGTTTTTATTATTCAGTTATTTATGTTCGTGTTGACAAAAGCACTTCTAGGCAGATTTATAAAGAATTAAAGACAATTTTAATTAGAGTGTGGCAGCAGCCACCCTGTTGTTAATTACAAAGTGTAAAGCGGAATCTAGAATATCCACCGTTTTTCGATAGCGAGAAAGATTTGGGAATTACCACTATTTTTAAATTACCAGCAACCTTAGATACTGTAACATCGAAATAATGATTGAAAAATTATGACCTCTTTTATCCTTTCTAGCTTTATCAATAAAACACATCATAGGCCTCCCTTCAGTTTGGCTAAAAAAAATCTGTAGCTACCTGTGATTTTTGTACTACCATCTATACTTATTAGATATGTTTTATAATTCGAATGATACTAAAAGCAGGTTTATCGAAGTCATTCGTGAGAACCAAGGTCTTATTTACAAGGTTGCCAAAATGTATTCCAATAGTTTCGAGGATGAGCAGGACCTATATCAGGACATCGTTTACCAGTTATGGAAAAGCTACCCATCTTTTCGGAATGAATCTAAAATTACGACCTGGATGTACCGGATTGCGCTAAACACCGGAATCCACTATTTGGACAAAGGTAAAAAAAAAGCCCATCACGTTGCAATGGATGAATCCTTCCTGAATAGACCAGAAATAATTGATGCATCTGAACAAGAGCGCCACGACATTCTGTTTGCCCGAATTAAAAACCTGAACGATATCGAAAGGGGGATCATCTTTCTTTACCTGGAAGGAAAGAGTTATGATGAGATTGCCATGATTACAGGCTTCACCAATACAAATATTGGAACCCGTTTAGGCCGAATTAGACAGAAACTAACATCACAAATAAATTAAAATAAAGCAAGCTATGGAATTTGAAGAACTAAAAAATCAATGGAGCGAAATGTCCGCAAACATTGGCAACCAAAAAGAATTAACAGATTCTAAAATTATTAAAATAACTGAAATGAGGTATAGGGATAAAATTAGGAAAATAAAAATTTCGGAAATTACCGGAGCTGTTTTCTGCTGTGCTGTACTGTTATTTATTGTAAACGGCATGAATAAACTTGAGCCATGGTATTTGATGATCTGCGGGATAGTCTCCGTAATGATGCTGATACTGATTCCGACGCTCTCCATCGGAGCTCTTTTTAAGATACAGTCCACTAATATTGCTGCAAACAATTACAGGCAGGCTTTATCGGGTCATAATACACGCAAGATACATTTTATAAACGTCCAGAAGGTAAGCATGTGCCTTGGTGCATTGTTATTCGTAGCCATACTACCGGTGATGGGTAAGTTAATGAGCGGAAAAGACTTATTCAAGTCTGCTACAATCTGGTATATATATTCAGTCGGATTTCCCTTCCTTTACTATTTTGCGAGCTGGGTATTTAAGAAATATAATCGCTCACTAAATAAAGCTGAGGAAATTCTCAGGGATTTGGAAAATCACTAAGCAACATCCCAAACGCAGTATTCAAGCATATCAATAGACCTTTTCCGGGTATCAATTTATTTAATTAAAATCATGAAAAAATTGTTAGAGTCTTTTTTCTGCTTAATGGCAGTCATTTTCAATTGCTCTGCATCAGCACAAAACATCACGGGAACCTGGGAGGGAGAGCTTGATATTCAGGGTAAGCATATTCCGGTAGTATTTCATGTCGCAAAGGATGTTTCAGATAAACTATCAGCAAGTTTTGACAGTCCCAGCCAAAATGTTTTTAATTTAAAGTGCAGTGATGTCATTGTAAAGGAGGATAGTGTGTCTATTCTGTTATCAGCCGTTAACATTAGGTATACAGGGCAATTGAATAAAGATTATCAGCAACTTAATGGACTTTGGTTCCAAGGTCTTGGATCCGTACCGCTTGCATTAAAAAAGACGAGTGAACATGCCTGGGTAGTCAAGGAAAAAAGGCCGCAAACGCCAATGAAACCGTATCCTTATGAATTAGAAGAAGTCGACTTTACAAACAATGACCAGAGTGTTCGATATGGTGGTACGCTTACGTTTCCGAAAATAGCCTTTTCAACCGAGACGAACGTTCCGGCCAAATATCCGGCAATAATTCTGATAACAGGTAGCGGCCAGCAGGATAGGGACGAAACGTTATTTGGCCACAAACCATTTGCAGTCATTGCTGATCACCTTACTAAAATGGGTTTTGCAGTCCTTCGAGTTGACGATCGAGGTATTGGAAAAACAACAGGGAATTACGAACAGGCAAGCACATTAGACTTTGCAAAGGACGTGGAAGCAGGCATCAATTTTCTCGCAAAACATAAACGCATAAATAAACAAAAAATGGGTCTGTTAGGGCACAGTGAAGGGGGGATGATTGCACAGATTGTAGCATCAGAGAGAAAAGATGTTAAATTCATCATCATGCTTGCCGCACCGGGAATTTCTACCATTGACCTAATGCAACATCAGACTGAAGCATGGGGCATTTCTGAGGGTATGCCAGTTGCTGAAGCTAAAGCAAAAGGATTCCTTCTACATACGGTTTGGACTGAAGGCAAGAACAACAACGATCAGGCTACTGCCGTTAAAAACATTAGGTTCAAGACAGACAGTATGTTTAATAACCTCGATCCGGGCACACTGAAAAGGTTAAAAAGTGGGGATTCGACAGCTGTAGATATGCAGGTAAAGCATGAATTAAATGCGTTGAAAGGAAATTGGCTTAAGTATTTTATAAACTATGATCCTCAATCAACTTTGCAGAAGTTGAATTGTATGGTACTAGCAATTAATGGCAACAAAGATGTCCAAGTAAACGCAGGAGCAAATTTAGAAGGGATAAGGTCGGCTTTGGCAAAAAGCAAGTCAAAGCAGTATGATATCGTTCAATTATCCGGATTAAATCATCTGTTTCAAAATTGTGTTAAGTGCAGTCCCTCAGAATACCATGAATTGGAAGAAACCTTTTCCCCTATAGCTCTTCAAACAATTAGTATTTGGTTGGAAAGAAATGTAAAATAAACATTGGTGAGTAATGACAGAGAAAGCACCGTTATTTGGTTACAGACGATACCGACATACTTAGATATAAAATTTCAGCGAATTAGTCTCATTACCATCGGTTTAAACGCAATATATATTACCGTAATTAATACAACTATTAATAGAATTTCAATCCAATTCTTATCTAACCAAATTGCTGGTACGGTAAAAATTAGTGGGGTCAAACTACTTAACCACCTTTTTCGAGGTTTGAAATAAAATGTACTTATCGCGACTACAACTAATGATATTATAATGAGTGGAATTGCTGGAAAAATATAAAGACCGTACATACTGCCTGCGTTTGAGTCGCCATGTTCTTCATGAGTACCATAGATAATAAGGCATGGTAATATTAGAACAATTAATGTTAGGCAATCAACTGTGATTTTATTTAAAGCTCGGTCTAAGTCCACATTAGTCATCTTGATTTGCCCTACGTAGGCTCTAACGCAATTTATGTGGTTGAACGGACAAATAAGAATAACGTTGTAATTTGTAGAACAATTAATCCCATGGCAGGGGTAATAGGTTTCGCATTATTCCCTCATTTTTTAAAAATAGATTATTGCCCTTGAAGTAATCCAATTGAATATATTAAATCGTTACCTATCAAGCCTAATCAATCTTTTTCTTTTAGCTGATTATCAAAAACTCATTCCATTAATCAAAGCCATTTTTACTATTTTTGATAATGAGTTTTTGATAATAATATTTTGTTCGAAAATAGGCTACACCAAGGTGTAAACTTTAATGATAATTGCAAAATTTCTTCAACGATACTTTGCCTTTATTTTTGGTATTCTTAGAAAATGAGGAAGTAGTGATAGACATAT
>NZ_JAZQPU010000087.1:0-4341 GCF_045628745.1 Pedobacter sp. | reverse complement strand
TTAGGCGGTTTTCTTTTCGAAAGTTTCTATAGCTTCTTTCTGGTTTAAAATAAAGTCGATGTCGTCATAACCATTCAATAAGCAAGACTTTTTGTAGGGGTTAATTTCGAAGGCTTCGTTTTCTAAAGTAGATTGCAATTCTACAACCTGCTCTTGTAAGTCTACTAATAATTTTGTTTCAGGATCTCTGGCAATTGCTGCAAAGATCTTCTGCAAAAAGGTGTCGGAAACCTGGATAGGCAATAAGCCATTGTTTAATGCATTGCCTTTAAAGATGTCGGCAAAAAAGCTGCTGATGACTACTTTAAAACCATGGTCTTGAATAGCCCAGGCTGCATGTTCTCTGCTGCTGCCGCAACCAAAGTTTTTTCCGGCAACCAGAATATCGCCTTTATATAAAGGATTGTTTAACACAAAATCGGCTTTCGGTTGTCCGTTGCCATCATAGCGCCAGTCACAAAATAAGTTTTCGCCAAAGCCCTCACGGGTAGTAGCTTTTAAAAACCTTGCAGGAATAATTTGATCGGTATCAATATTTTCTATCGGCAAGGGCACCATGGTTGATGTTAATTTCTCAAATTTTTTCATCAGTTTGTGTTTAAGAAACGGTTACATTTTCTTTTAATAATTCCCTCACATCAGTAACCTTACCTGTAATGGCCGCAGCTGCGGCAGTAAGCGGACTGGCCAAAAACGTTCTGGAGTTTGGTCCCTGACGGCCTTCAAAGTTTCTGTTGGACGTAGAAACGCAGTATTTACCGGCAGGAATTTTATCTTCATTCATGCCTAAACAAGCGCTGCAACCAGGCTCGCGCAGTTGAAAACCTGCAGCTTCAAAAACTTTATCCAAGCCTTCAGCGATAGCCTGCTGTTCAATTTGTTTAGAACCGGGCACAATCCATACGGTAACGTTAGGTGCTTTCTGGCGTCCTTTAACAAATTCCGCTACCTCACGCAAATCTTCCATGCGAGAGTTGGTACAGCTGCCAATAAATACATAGTCAATTGGTTTGCCTATCATCAAATCATCACCCTCAAGGCCCATATACGCCAGGGCTTTCTGGAAAGATGGCTGTTCAGATAAGACTTGTTGTGCTGTGGTAGGAATATGTTGAGAAACACCCATGCCCATACCTGGGTTGGTGCCATAAGTAATCATAGGCTCAATAGCTGCCGCATCAAAAGTCAATACTTTATCAAAGCTGGCATCAGCATCGCTGTATAAGTTTTTCCAGCCCGCTAATGCCTTGTCCCAGGCTTCACCTTTAGGGGCAAACTCTCTGCCTTCCACATAGTCGAAAGTAATCTGGTCAGGGGCAATTAAACCTCCGCGGGCACCCATTTCGATGCTCATGTTGCAGATGGTCATCCGTGCTTCCATGCTCAGCTTTTCAATGGCAGAGCCGGCATATTCAATAAAATACCCAGTGCCACCGGCAGCAGAGATTTGTGCAATAATATATAGAATGATATCCTTGGCAGAAACACCTGCGCCAAGTTCTCCGTTAACTTCAATTTTCATGGTTTTAGGTTTTTGCTGCAACAAACATTGCGTTGCTAAAACCTGTTCAACCTGGGATGTACCTATCCCAAAGGCGATGCAACCAAATGCACCGTGTGTAGAGGTGTGACTATCGCCACAAACTATGGTGGCACCCGGTAAGGTGATGCCTAATTCTGGTCCGATGACATGGACAATACCCTGAAAAGGGTGGCCCAGGCCATACAGTTCTACGCCAAAGGCAGCGCAGTTTTTGGTGAGCATATCCACCTGGTAACGGGAAAGTTCTTCTTTAATCGGCAAGTGCTGATCTAAAGTAGGCACATTATGGTCAGCGGTTGCTACCGTTTGTGCAGGTCTGAAGACCGGTAATCCTCTTTTACGTAGGCCATCGAAAGCCTGAGGACTGGTTACTTCATGAATGAAATGCGTGTCTATGTATAAAATATCAGGGAAACCCTCGTCGCTTTTGACGACGTGGGCATCCCAGATTTTTTCAACTAATGTTTTTCCCATAGGGTTGAAATCTAATTTGTTTATTAAGCTTGAGTTTCTTTTTCTGCTGTTTGGTTTTCAGGACGTAAGCTACGTACTGTTTTACCTGCCTGCCATAATTCGCTGTCGCGAAGTTCTGCAAGTTCTGCATTCAATTTCTCACGGTAATCTGGTTGGCTGTTAGAATCAATAGAACGTTGAGATTCTTTACCAGTGGCAACACTGTCATATAATTCTTCAAATACTGGTTTAGTAGCATCTCTGAATTTTTTCCACCAGTCTAAAGCACCACGTTGTGCTGTTGTAGAACAGTTAGCATACATCCAGTCCATACCGTTTTCTGCAACCAATGGCATTAAACTTTGTGTCAATTCTTCCACTGTTTCGTTGAAAGCTTCAGAAGGAGAGTGTCCATTAGCACGCAATACATCGTATTGAGCAGCAAAAATACCCTGGATACAACCCATTAGTGTTCCACGCTCACCTGTTAAATCACTGAATACTTCTTTTTTGAAGTCTGTTTCGAATAAATATCCGCTACCTACAGCAATACCTAAAGCAATTACTCTATCGTAAGCTTTACCTGTAGCATCCTGGAAAATAGCATAGCTAGAGTTCAAACCACGACCTTGTAAGAACATGCGACGCAATGAAGTTCCAGAACCTTTAGGGGCTACTAAGAACACATCTACATCTGCAGGAGGGATAATTCCTGTTTGCTCATTGAAGGTAATACCAAATCCATGAGAGAAATATAATGCTTTACCTGGAGTCAGGTGTTTTTTTACTGTTGGCCATAGCTCAATTTGTGCAGCATCACTTAATAAATAGCAAATGATGGTACCACGTTCCAGGGCTTCTTCAATTTCGAAAAGTGTTTCACCAGGTACAAAGCCATCGGCAATAGCTTTATCCCATGTTTTAGAGTTTTTACGCTGACCAACAATGACATTAATTCCATTGTCTTGTTGGTTTAAAGCCTGACCAGGACCTTGAACACCGTAACCAATAATGGCTACTGTTTCTGTACTTAATACTTCCTGTGCTTTTGCTAACGGAAACTCTTCACGTGTAACTACATTTTCTTCTTTTCCACCGAAATTTAATTTTGCCATAATTTTGTTATTGGTTATATAGATTGATTTTTTAAAGCAGTAAGCCTGCGCTTACTACATGGTAAATACATTGTCTTGTTTGTCCAGGTATTCGTTTTCTATCACGTCCTGACCGGGTTCTTTTCTTTCAAATTCCCTTAATTTGGCATTAAAGCCATTGCTGTCTTTGATGATGGCTACGCGTGCACTTCTCACAAACTCTATTAATCCGTAAGGTTGAAGAATTTCGATAAGCTTATCGGTTTCTTCGCGGTGACCTGTGGTTTCAAAAACGGTATAATCTTTACGGATCACCACTACTCTTGCGCCATTTTCTCTTAACAGGCGCTCAACGAGTACTTTCTCCACTACAATATCGGTAGGTACTTTATATAGCGACATTTCCTGCCAGATGATGTCTTCGTTGGTATTGTAATAAACTTTCAATACTTCCACCTGTTTTTCTATCTGGCGGCTCAGTTTACGTACTACTTCTTCCGTTTCATGAATGACGATGTTGAAACGGTGGATGTGCTCAATCTCTGAAGGAGAGGTGTTTAAGCTCTCGATGTTGATCTTTCTTCTGGAGAATATAATAGCGATCCGGTTTAATAGACCAATCTGGTTTTCGGTATAAACTGTGATCGTAAATTCCTGCTTGGCGTGTACCGCCTCTATATCATTTAAGATGCTCATGATCTTGTTATTTAAGTCTGATTTCACTTACACTACAGCCCTGAGGAACCATAGGGAATACATTATGTTCTTTGGTCACCATTACTTCTAAGAGGTAGGAACCTTTATGGTTAAGCATGGCTTCTAGAGCAGGGACGAGGTTTTCACGCTCCACTACTTTCTGACCAGGGATATAATAAGATTCTGCAAGTTTTACAAAATCAGGACTGGTGATGTCCACAAAAGAATAGCGTTTGTCGTTAAACAATTGTTGCCACTGGCGAACCATTCCTAAAAACTGGTTGTTAAGGATCATGATTTTAACGTCAACGCCGAACTGCATAATGGTACCCAACTCTTGTAAGGTCATCTGGAAACCACCATCGCCAATGATGGCAACAACGGTACGGTTGGGTGCACCAAACTTAGCACCTATGGCTGCAGGCAATCCAAAGCCCATGGTGCCTAAACCACCACTGGTTACATTGCTGCGGGTATTGTTGAACTTGCCATAACGACAAGCCACCATTTGATGCTGACCAACATCAGAAACAATAATAGCCTCGCCTTTAGTCA
>NZ_JAZQPU010000086.1:0-3522 GCF_045628745.1 Pedobacter sp. | reverse complement strand
CCTTGTCTTCCTAAGACCGCTTGGCCTCCGACTTGACAGTTGTTGCAGCAAGGCGAACCATCTTATGTATACAACCACCCATCACATGTGTATACTGCGCAATTATTGGGTAATGCCAATGCATTGTCGCTTGCCGAAGCTGATCAGCTGGGTTTGCACTGTAAAGGGAAAAACATCATTATTTATCCGGAATGGGTGGAGTTGAAGGGCTCGCTGACCAGCAGAAAGTATGAAGTGATGGATGTTTATTATAAAGGTTTTTATGAGGAGTTGTTGCTGGAGAGAAACGGGGTGAGGCTTCGTGCTATACAACTGAACAGGGGCGAGCATCAGAAGAAAGACTTTATACAGGCGAGTATAACGAAGTTTTTGAGTTTTGAGTAGGGAAGGAGGGATCTTTCCTTTGTCGTTTCGATGGTGAAAGGTGGAAGCGGATATTGCTCTCCACCAGGCAGCTTCCAAAAAATAGGCGCTCATTTGTCAATTTGCAAAAGGCTCATTCAATAGTCCTGATGCCGGGGTTTACATCTTTTAGTGCACTTATAAAGTGATCAATATCAATGGGCGACATAAAAATATCGTCCCACTTGTTATATTTTATTACCACTCCCTTATTAGACAAGGACGGTTTCACACCTGCATATATTTTTTTGTTTTTTTCAATTTCCACAATGGAGCTAATGTCGATTGATCCTCTCAATAATGCTGATTTATACAACAGCTGGTTATCATCTATCAGATAATAGGTGTCATGCCACATCCAAACTAAATAAGACATCAATGCAATCAGTATAAAAAAAACTATATACGCTTGGTCTGAAATAGTAATTATAGCTAGAATAAACAGAAAGCTAAATAAAAGTATAATCACATAACCCTTACCCGAATAAAATTTCATAGCATTTTATTTAAATTTAGTACTCTAAAGTAAGAATCTTAAGTCATTAACATACGCATAATTAGCGAATTGGAGATCTAGTTCTATTATTTAAAAATCAGATGATTGAAAAATGAACCCAAGCTGGTTAGTTGTTAAGCGAATTAATTGTATAGTTAAAGAATCCTGTTGTTCTATAACTATTATGTGATTACCCTAAACCCACCGCTTGTTCATTTTTCTTTGGACGGACCAGCCATACGAACTTTATATATATTAGCCCCATAGCTTACCCCTTGACGAGGATTTTTAATTAATTCTCTTTCTAAAGAAAGTAAGCTTGTGCTAGAGATTTAAATTTTTTTAGAAGAGGTTTGCCTTACAGGCAAAAACTTCAGTGATAATTACTTCATTTGCCACCACGATTGAAATGAGCATAAATCAACTTAAATTGATGTATACATCTGAACTCCAAAATCCCTGAAGGTTATCTTTTGAAGGATAGGGCTCAGAATGAAAAATTTAATACTCATAGCTGTATTCATTTATTAAGTCCCTTAAATAGTAATCTTCTATCGGCAATAATCAGGTTTTCATCGGTAGACTTTTTAGTGTATGGCACAGACAGATACTTTTGATAAAAAAAATAAAAGATATGTCACTGTTAACACCCTTTATCTGGATTGCCTTGATCCTGCCAATTATTATCCTTGCTTTTTTCACCTCGAAGAAAGGTCATCCAAAGTATTTAATGTTCTTTATCCTGTATTTTTTAATCGATTGTTATATGCAGCAATTGTCCAGAGAATATATAAGTCTGGAAAATTGGGGACTTAAGTTTGCATGGGTCGGGAAGATGCTAAGTTTAGGATTATCCTTAATCATAGCTTATTCTGTTTCGAAGTTTGACCGGCAAGAAATGGGTTTAACCACAAAAACGGAATCTAAAGATAAGCTAGTATTTGGCATTTGCATTTTCCTGGGTTTCCTATTTTTTGACTTTATTTTTAAAATGATCTTATTTCCTAAAGGAGGCAAATTTGAGCTGGAAACTTTTGCCTTTCAGGCCATAATGCCTGGATTAACCGAAGAATTAGCTTTTAGAGGCATTAGTTTGTGGTTGCTTGACAAGGCATTTCCACCGAAGTGGACTTTCAAAGGACTGCAATTGGGTTGGGGCTTCGTTATCGTGACGCTATTTTTCGGGATTGCACATGGGGTGTTGCTCACAAAAAACCTGGAGTTTAAATTTGATTTAATCACAATTATCTACCTTACTGTAATTTCTTCTTTAAGTCTCGGTTTGCTTAGAAAGTTCTCAGGAAATCTAATTTATCCAATACTTGGCCACAATATCATCAATATCATGAACGCCACGATTAGAATTTTATGATAAAATTAAACCATGACAACGGTAAAACCTATTTTTGGAATTGGCTTAAAAGGATATAATGCAGGATACACCAGTTTTTTCCAGCTATTTTACAAACAAAATTGCTGATCTTGACTTTGAAAGATTCTATACCTCAAACAATCGGGTGTTGCTTCAGCCTGATGTGGATAAGCTTTGCAGCATTATTATTTTTGAGTTATACAATTGCTTATCACCTTACTTACTTTGAGAGTTTTTTGCTGACTCTACGAATGACGATCGTAAATATGGTTGTATTTTATTCTTTCTTTTACTTTTTCTTACCCCGGCTATTTAATAGAAAACTTATTCAAGCCATACCCTTGTTAATCATTGCCTTTCCTATATTTATCCTTATCTGGCTTTTGGTTACCTATTTATTTTCAAAAATGTATTACACATTGGGTTACGAAATAGGGAACGGTGAGTTAAAAGGAGCGATTACAGCAAGCGCAGGTCAAACATTTTTCCAGGCCATTGGTGTCACAAGAATGGTATCACAAGCCATTATCATCATTTCCATATTGTCACCCTTCTTTTTTATCAAAATTCTATTTGAAATATCAAAACTTTATAACAGAACGCTAAATATTCAAAGTCAAAAAACCGCACTGGAAATTCAGAATGTCAATATCGAGAAAGACTTTCTGAAAGCACAACTAAATCCACATTTCTTATTTAACACGCTGAACAATCTTTATAGTTTAAGCCTCAAGAAGGATAATTTGGCGCCGGCAGTGATTCTGAATCTTTCAGAAACCATGAGCTACACCTTATATGAGTCAAATACAGAGAAAGTGCCTTTGCACAAGGAGTTGGAGTTTATTAAAAACTATGTCGAGCTTGAAAAAATGAGATATGCAGGCGACAAGAATATTCAACTTCAATTCCCTGCTGAATCAACTTTTTCTGGGCTTGTTATAGCGCCACTTTTAACTTTTACTTTTATTGAAAATGCTTTCAAATATGGTTTGAAATCAAAAAAATGCGCTAAACTATGCTTAAACATGAAAATTGAGGAAGGGTGTTTTTATTTTGACATCGAAAATGATGTGGATGCACCCCGGGAACAAACTGATTTCGGAGGAATAGGTTTAAAAAATGCACAAAAACGATTACAGCTTTTGTATGCCAATAAGCATACATTGCAAATTCAAAATGGTGAAAGCATGTTTAAAGTATCACTAAAATTAGATTTAAAAAACTAATGGAAAAATTAAATTGTGTAATTATA
>NZ_JAZQPU010000085.1:0-1818 GCF_045628745.1 Pedobacter sp. | reverse complement strand
ATTTTTTATTATAAGTAACTCTTATTATGCTTCTACGTAATCTCTACGTACCACAAATTTTGTTTGTATTGGTAATTTTTGAGCGGCTAAACGCATTGCTTCTTTGGCAACTTCCAAAGGCACACCTTCAGCTTCAAAAATGATTCTTCCGGGTCTAACAACGGCTACCCAGTATTCTGGTGCACCCTTACCTTTACCCATACGTACTTCAGCTGGTTTCTTTGTGATAGGTTTGTCTGGGAAAATTCTGATCCAAACTTGACCTTCACGTTTCATGAAACGAGTTACCGCAATACGGGCTGCCTCTATCTGACGACTGGTAATCCAAGTCGACTCTAGAGATTTGATCCCGAAAGATCCGAATGATAATTCAGCACCACGTGTTGCTAAACCTTTCATTCTGCCTTTTTGCATCTTTCTGAACTTCGTTCTTTTTGGCTGTAACATTTTATTTTATATTATCGTAAAACGATCTGTTAACTAAATTATTTACGAGGTCCTCTGCTTGGAGCACCACCGCCTCTGTTATCTCTTCCCTGACCTGGAGCACCTTGACCTGGACCTCTTCCGCCACGACCTTTGTTGTCGTTTCTTCTGTCGCCACCGCCACGGTTATCTCTGTCTCTGCCGCCACCGAATGCACCTTCAGGTCTGCCACCTTTACCAGGAGCATTGTTGGTTGCACCAATGTTTGGAGATAAATCACGTTTACCGTAAACTTCTCCTTTACAGATCCATACTTTAACCCCTATTTTACCATAAGTAGTTAAAGCTTCAGCCAATGCATAATCAATGTCTGCACGGAAAGTATGCAAAGGAATTCTTCCTTCTTTATACTGTTCGCTACGAGCCATCTCAGCACCACCTAAACGACCAGAGGTCATAATTTTGATACCTTCAGCACCCATACGCATTGTAGATGCGATAGTTGATTTCATTGCTCTACGGAAAGAGATTCTAGCCTCTAATTGTTTTGCTACGCCTTCAGCTACTAATTGAGCATCTAACTCAGGACGTTTAATTTCAAAGATGTTGATTTGAATTTCCTTTTTAGTCAATTTCTTCAACTCTTCTTTGATCTTGTCAACTTCCTGACCAGCTTTACCAATCACGATACCCGGACGGGCAGTGTGAATAGTAACAGTGATACGTTTTAATGTACGCTCAATAACCACTTTTGCTACGCCACCTTTTGCAATACGGGCAGCAAGATATTTTCTTATTTTATCGTCCTCAACTAATTTATCAGCATAGTTGTTGCCTCCGAACCAGTTAGAATCCCAACCTTTGATGATTCCTAACCTGTTTCCTATTGGATGTGCTTTTTGTCCCATTTCTGTTAATTAGTTTTGAGTTTCAACGTTTTTACTATCTACTATCAAAGTTTTACTATCTACTACCAAAGTTACGTGGTTTGAACGCTTGCGAATTCTGTATCCACGGCCTTGAGGTGCCGGTCTTAACCTTTTTAACTGGCGACCACCGCCTACCATTATCGTTTTCACAAATAACTGGCTTTCTTCAGGGCGAGAACCTTCATTTTTGTTTTCCCAGTTTTTGATAGCTGATAATAAAAGTTTTTCAACTCTTATTGCTGCTTCTTTATTGGTAAATTTCAAAATATGTAATGCTTTCTCTACACGCTCACCTCTGATAAGATCTACAACCAAACGCATTTTACGTGGTGAGGTTGGACAATTGTTTAATTTCGCTACTGCTTCCATCTCTTAATTATTTTTTCTTTTCAGAGTGACCCCTAAATGTTCTGGTTGGAGCAAACTCTCCCAGCTTGTGACCAACCATGTTTTCTGTTACGTA
>NZ_JAZQPU010000084.1:0-8097 GCF_045628745.1 Pedobacter sp. | reverse complement strand
CTTTGCCATTTGCAAGGCCATGGTAGAAACAAAAACTTATGTAGACTTCATCACTGTTGATGGGGGTGAAGGGGGTACTGGTGCATCGCCACAAGAATTCTCCAATGCCGTTGGTACACCTTTAAGAGAAGCTGTGGCCTTTGTTTATGATGTTTTATCAGGCTTCGACTTAAAGAAACA
Source organism: Pedobacter sp. (assembly GCF_045628745.1). Classification (GTDB taxonomy): domain Bacteria; phylum Bacteroidota; class Bacteroidia; order Sphingobacteriales; family Sphingobacteriaceae; genus Pedobacter. The sequence continues at coordinate 7,917 of NZ_JAZQPU010000084.1, read as the reverse complement.
CATCAAAATTATTGCTTCCGGAAAAATTACATCGGGCTTTGACCTTGTTAAAAATATAGCTTTAGGTGCTGATGTTTGTAATACAGCACGCGGAATGATGTTTGCCCTGGGCTGCATTCAGGCCCTGGAATGTAACAGCAATACCTGCCCAACGGGTGTGGCCACACAGGATCCGAGTTTAATGAAAGGCCTTGTGGTAGAAGATAAAAAAGTAAGGGTATTTAATTTTCACCGTTTAACGGTTGCCAGTGCAGTAGAATTATTGGGTGCTGCAGGTTTACGCCACCCTTATCAGCTAACCCGTGCTTACATCAACAGGAGAATCTTCGCTAACATGACCCAGTCGTATATAGAATCTTTCCCTTACGTGCCAGAAGGCTGTTTATTACAGACACCTTACCCAATGCGTTTTGAGTTAGGGATGACCCTAAGCACAGCAGATAGTTTTGCCCCAACAGATTATAAAATATCTTCTATAGATTATGCACATGCAAATCCTTATTTAGATCATTTGAATATGGGTGCCAATAACAATTAACGTTTAAAAAATGTGCCTTTATAAAAATTCCTGATCGGCTGCTGCTGTTCAGGAATTTTTTTTTGCTTTCTCCCAATATTTAAAGTTCATTCATCTTATCGGTAAGGCTGCGCAATTTTTCTTCCTGCCGCGTAAGTTGCTGTGTCAGGTGTTCCTTGCGGTTTTCATCTACCACTGTAACCGCCCCTTCCTCTGTTTCAGCCAGGTCGTTTTTTACTTTTTCCAGCCAGATGGCATATTGCTTGGTCTGTGCCAGCGTCTTTTCTATCATCAACTCCTGAAGTTCTTCTCTTCTTTCTATCAATTCCTCCAGCTTCCCGGCTACAAAAGCTTTTGCAGTACCTGCTGTTTGTTCAAGTTTCAGCGTCAGGTTTTCAATGTCATCATCCAAAAGATCTACTTTTTTCTGTATGCTGACTTCAATTTCGTCATCTACACTTAACCTGCCTACGGTGGCATTAAAAGGAATTACAGCCTTATCCAAAGGCTCAACCGATTGTTCGTCAACATGTGCAATAACCACAGTTTTGCCAGCAGGGATTCTTTTGCCAATCACTTCTAATATTTCTTCTATGCGGTCGCCCTTAAACATATCGCCGGCAGCACCTGCCAGACTGCCTATTGCCGCACCCCACAACATGCCCAAAGGACCTGCGAAAATGCCCATCAGCGAACCAGCAATGGCCCCCGTAAGGGTATATGACGTAGGTTCCCCTTTAAGGTTTTTTAAATAGGTGTGTCCACTTTCATCTTTACTCATAATAATGGATTCGCCCAAAGATAGTTCGCCGCTTTTGTTGAGTTGCGACAATATTTTAGATACCTTTAAAGCATCTTCTTCATTGGCTACGGTTACTTTAATGATCTTTTCCATGACTCGAAATTTAAGCCCTGAATTTAAGGAAGCGCTGTTCATGTCAGCTTTGCTACCTTGCCTATAAGTTGAGGGATTGCCTATTAACGAACAGCACTTTTTGCTTATTGTTTCTGTACTTCTATAATTACCGTTAAGTGGAAATAACGTATGCCTTATCATTTCCTAATATATCAATAACGGTTAGGTAACATATACCAGTGTGCGGCGGCGGAGCTGCGCCGGACCTGCTAGCGGATTTCCGGTAGCAAACCGGTAGCAAACCCCTAGCTGCTCCCTACCTGGTTGGTGTTTAAGGTTAGTGAATGGTAAGGGATAGGCAAGCTAATGGTTATGGAGAGGTAAGGCTTAATTAAGCGATGGGCAAATTGCTGGTTAATAAAAAAGCCGGTCATTGATGAAATGATCCGGCTTGTATAAAGTAAATGAAATTTAAAATTCAGCGTTTTTAGGGAAACGAGGGAAAGCAATAACATCCCTGATGTTAGTCATGCCAGAGACAAATAAAACCAAACGCTCGAAGCCTAAACCAAAACCTGCATGTGGTGCCGTTCCAAAGCGACGGGTATCTAAATACCATGACAGCTCATCTTGAGGGATATTCATTTGCTCCATGCGTGATGTAAGCCTGTCTAAGCGCTCTTCTCGCTGAGAACCACCAACGATCTCACCTATGCCCGGAAACAAGATGTCCATAGCTGCTACCGTGTTTCTGCCTTCAGCATCAGGTTCATTCTGGCGCATGTAGAAAGATTTGATATCTGCAGGGTAATCTATTAAAATCACCGGCTTTTTAAAGTGCTTCTCTACTAAGAAACGCTCATGTTCTGATTGCAAATCTGCTCCCCATTGATCTATTGGGTATTTGAATTGTTTTTTCTGGTTAGGTTTTGAAGCCCTTAAGATTTTAATAGCCTCGGTATAAGTCAATCTTTCGAAATCATTCTCCAGGCAGAAGTTCAGTTTATCTAAAAGCGAAAGCTCACTGCGCTCACTCTGTGGCTTAACTTTCTCTTCTTCCAGCAGGCGGCCGTTTAAGAATTCTAATTCTTCTTTGCAGTTGTCAAGCGCATAGCTGATTACATATTTCAGCATGTCTTCTGCCAGTTGCATGTTATCTTCAAGGTCTGCAAAAGCAACTTCAGGCTCTATCATCCAAAACTCGGCAAGGTGCCTGGTGGTGTTGGAGTTTTCGGCTCTAAAGGTAGGTCCGAAGGTATATATTTGTCCGAAAGCCATGGCTGCTAATTCACCTTCCAGCTGGCCAGAAACGGTTAAGTTAGTTGCACGGCCAAAGAAGTCTTCAGAGAAGTCTACTTTTTGGTCTTCTGTACGTGGGGTATTGTCGAAATCTAAAGTGGTTACTTTAAACATTTCTCCCGCGCCTTCGGCATCAGAAGCGGTAATGATAGGGGTGTGCATGTAGACAAAGCCTCTTTCATTATAAAATTTGTGAATGGCGAAGGCTAGTGCATGACGCACTTTGAACACGGCATTGAAAGTATTGGTTCTGAAACGCAGGTGTGCAATTTCGCGAAGAAACTCCAGGCTGTGTTTTTTAGGCTGCAAAGGAAACTTCTCGGCATCGCTGTCGCCTAATATTTCAATGCTTGAAGCTTTGATGTCTAATTTTTGTCCTTTACCCAGAGATTCAACAATTGTACCCTGCACGGCAATAGCAGCACCAGTATTGATGCGTTTTAACAGTTCTTCAGGTGTATTATTAAAATCTACTACAATTTGGATGTTGCCCATACAAGAGCCATCGTTTAATGCAATAAATTGGTTGTTACGGAAGGTCCGCACCCAACCCATCACCGTTACCTCGCGATTAAACTCGGTACTTACCAGCAGGTCTTTTATCTTTTCTCTTTTAATCATGATCTAATTTTGCAATAAGGTCAAAAATAGGGATTTACTTCTATAAAAAATAACTGGTTTGGGTTTTTTGAAAAGACGGTTTTTTAAAGGGTCTTGATTGTTTTAAAAAGATCTTGTGTGGTTAAGTATTGTTTAAATTGGTATTTATTCAGTTTATTTTGAGTTTTTTATGGTTATTTGGCCTTTGAGTGGTTTTTATTGTCTAAAATTTAATTAATTATCAGTGTTTTTCTATTAAACACTGATAATTTCACTCTTTAAAACTCAAATAATCGGTTAGTTTTAGTTTTTAGCTATTAAAAATCAGGTGTTTTTAAATAATTAGCTATTAATTTTAATAATTAGTATGATTTATCCTTTATACTTGTATATTTGTAATGCTCGTTTAATTTTATATTTGGTTCAAAAAGCTGCAGGTTCACATCCCTGCGGCTTTTTTGTTTTTAGACTTCTGGAAAATCTATAGCAAAAAAAAAGCCTTGATCATCAATGACGATCAAGGCTCTTCGAGTATATTTATATTAACTTATGCCAAAACTTTTGTTACCAGGTCAGCAGCATCTTTTAAAGCAATAGCTGAAAATACTTTCAGACCAGACTCGTCAATTAATTTTTTAGCTTCTACAGCGTTAGTACCTTGTAAACGGCAGATAATAGGAACAGGAATGTCACCAATTTCTCTGTAAGCGTCAATAACACCCTGCGCTACACGGTCGCATCTAACAATACCACCGAAGATATTAATTAAGATAGCTTTAACATTAGGATCTTTTAAGATGATGTTAAAAGCAGCTTTTACAGTTTGTGCATTTGCAGTTCCACCAACATCTAAAAAGTTTGCAGGCTCACCACCAGCAATTTTAATGATGTCCATGGTTGCCATGGCTAAACCAGCACCATTTACCATACAACCAACGTTACCGTCAAGTTTTACATAGTTAAGGTTTGATTCGCTAGCTTCAACTTCAGTAGGATCTTCTTCTAATTTATCACGCATGGCTGCATAAGCAGGGTGACGGAATAAAGCGTTTTCATCTAAGTCAACTTTAGCATCTACAGCGATAATTTTATCATCTGAAGTTTTTAAAACCGGGTTGATTTCAAACATTGCAGAGTCTGTGCTGTCGTATGCTTTGTAAAGAGCGGTAATAAATTTAACCATTTCTTTATGAGCAGGACCTGCTAAACCTAAGTTGAAAGCAATTTTTCTAGCTTGAAAAGCTTGCAATCCTACCTTAGGATCAATCTCTTCTTTGAAGATTAAGTGTGGCGTTTTTTCTGCCACCTCTTCAATATCCATTCCACCTTCAGTAGAATACATAATGATATTGCTACCGCTTGTTCTGTTTAACAAAACACTTACGTAGAACTCTTTTGTTTCTGAAGCACCTGGATAATAAACATCCTGGGCTACCAGAATTTTGTTTACTTTTTTACCCTCTGGACCTGTTTGTGGCGTGATTAACTGCATTCCTAAAATGTCAGTTGCTCTTTGCTGAACTTCGTCTAAGTTTTTTGCCAGCTTTACGCCGCCGCCTTTACCTCTACCTCCAGCGTGGATTTGTGCTTTTATCACAACCCAAGCTGAATTAAAATCAGTTTGTATTTTCTTTGCCGCTTCTACAGCTTGCTCAACCGTGTCGGCAACAATGCCTTCTTGTACGGCTACTCCAAAACTTTTAAGTATTTCTTTACCTTGATATTCGTGGATATTCATCTGCTGAAAAAATTTGCTCAAATCTACAATTTAGGATTGGTTTTAAAAACTTATTCTAATCTTTATTGTAAGTTTGCATCTATGCTGAAAGCTACAGGTATCACTAAATCTTATGGGAGCTTGCCCATTTTAAAAGGCGTAGATTTTGAAGTTGCTAAGGGAGAAATTGTAAGTATTATTGGCGCCTCGGGTGCTGGTAAAAGCACCTTGCTCCATATTTTAGGTACTTTAGACAAGCCCGATGCGGGTGCTGTGGAGCTTAAAGGTGTCAATGTGAGTAACTTATCTGGAGAGTTGCTGAGTGTGTTCCGTAATAAAAATATAGGCTTTGTTTTTCAGTTTCACCATTTACTGCCTGAGTTTACAGCGCTGGAAAACATTTGCATCCCTGCTTTTATAGCTAAAAAGAGCAAAAAGCAAGCAGAAATGAAAGCCTATGAGTTATTGGAATTATTGGGCCTTTCTGCACGCGCAAATCATAAACCTAATGAACTTTCTGGTGGCGAGCAACAAAGAATAGCCGTTGCAAGGGCTTTAGTGAACGATCCTTCAATTATTTTGGCCGATGAGCCTTCGGGAAACCTTGATTCTGCCAATGCACAGGCTTTGCATGAATTTTTTATTACCCTACGCGATAATTTTAAACAAACCTTCGTTATTGTTACACACAACACCGGACTTGCAGCAATTAGCGACAGGGTGGTAACGATGAAAGATGGCTTAATTATATAGAAAATTGAAAGTATTAATAACCGGTGGTAACCATGCCGCCTCCTATAAAATTTTAAAGGCTTTTGAAGGATCACAGATTCTTTTGGCCGATTATGGTGAGATTCCTGCTTTTACAGCTGGAAATTACCAGTTTATTACGCTTGGTGAAAAAAATGTGGACACCATTGCGCATCATTTGTTAAATGTTTGTTTAGACAATGGCGTAGATACGGTGTTGCCACTGCATGAATTTGAGGTTGCTGCGGTTGCTAAAGCCATGGTGCTCTTTGCTGAATTTGACATCCAGGTATTGTTGCCCGAGCAAATTGAGCTGCCTAAATATTTCCATAGCCAGGAAGATGTGCGTAAAGGCCATAACTGGGGTGTTTTTGCCAAAGGTGAACTGATCTTTTCACCTCAGCCTACCGTTGCACTGGTAGAAATAGGCGTAGAGAAAGCCTTAAATGGTGTTTTTTATATTCCTGAAGAGAATGATGCCTTATCGGCGATACTATTTACCATACCCTAATGACAGCAGAAAAAATAATTGAGGATCACGATGTTTTTGTGTTTGACTTTGAAGGGGTGCTCTATCCTGAAAAGGATTTTCTGTTGCAAATATATTATTTATTTGGCCAATTTGTGGAGTATAGTGAGCAGCTTGATGCTGCAGCTATCCTAAAATATATGCAGCAAGTGTACCTTGAAGAGGGCCATGAGGGCATTTTTGAAAAAACAGCGGGACATTTTGGTATTGATGAAAAATATAAGCTGAACTTCGATCTTTTGCAGCGAAACGTGAGGTTACCGCTTAAATTATTGATATACGACCATTGTCTGGCCTTTTTAAAAGCAATTGTTGCCGCGCAAAAGCCTGTATTTCTGTTGGTTTCGGGCAACCCGGAAGCACAGTTGAATAAAATTAGACAGGTAGAATGGTTAGGTTTGGAACAATACTTGACCGTATATTTTACAGAAGAAATTGAGACAGCAACTGGTGATCATGGAATGTCTTATTTGATTGAAAATCACCAGTTAAAAGGTAAAAAAGTGTTGCTTGCGGGGCATCAGGATTTGAATGTAGAGGTTGTTAAAGAGGCAAACATTACTTTTTTTGCTGTTGATGAAATAATAGTGTCCTAATTGCGTATCTATCAGGCGTGTTTTTACGTTTCTTATCTACCTAAATTTCACTCACATGACTGTCAATCAGAAGTTAATACCGCATAAATGGCTGCTTATGCTAGGCCTGGCTCTTGCTGTTTCCATCAGCGCCTGTAAAAAAAATGATGTGGCAGTTGAAGAGCCTGCTGTAGATACTACAGCTACACCCGGTGTAGGTTCAAGGGCTGAACTGACCAAAGATTCTATCTTTTTATATGCAAAAGAGGTTTACCTGTGGAATGACGCTCTGCCAAGCTATGGGGTTTTTAACCCACGGAAATATACTTCTTCCTCAACGGAACTCGACAATTACAACGACGAGCTCTATGCCATTACCCAATATAAAATAAATCCTGCTACACAACTACCATACGAATTTGTTTCTGCTGAATATGGTGCGCCAAAATACTCTTATATTGCTGATATCACCACTTATAATGCGGCACAGTCCTTTGTGTCTGCAGAAAAAGCAGAAGTAGATTTAGATGGATCGGGTAATGACCTTGGCTTTTATTGGTTTATCCCTTATGGCACTAATACTGATTTTACTTTTTATGTCAGTGGCGTCTATCCCGAATCACCGGCGGCCAAAGCTGGCCTGTCTCGTGGTGCATCAATCACGAAAGTAAATGGAAAATCGGTAGGTACCAACTATAACTCAGAGTATTTAACGGTATATAATCTGGTGGAGCAAGACCCAACAAGTGTAACAATTTCAGGTGTGAAAAGTGATGGCACTCCTTTTAACAATTTGGTTTTAACCAAAGCAAGATACAATACCAACCCGATTTTTAAGACCAAAACTTTTACCGCGGGCACAAAAAAAATAGGCTACCTGTCATTTTCTCAGTTTTCTATTTTATCCAGTGATGCTAAGGCGCCACTGGATGCCGCATTTGCTAAATATGCCGCTGATGGTGTGAGTGATTTAATTATTGATCTTCGTTATAATGGTGGCGGTTATGTAGAAACAGCCGAACACCTCATCAATTTAATTGCGCCTTCTACGGCTACCGGTACGATGTTTAAAGA
>NZ_JAZQPU010000083.1:0-1803 GCF_045628745.1 Pedobacter sp. | reverse complement strand
ATGAAGAAAATACTCAATATAGCGCGGTTGGAATTAAGTATATTATTTTATTCCCCTATTGCCTGGCTCGTCCTAATTATTTTTATTCTCCAATGTGGCGTAAGCTTCACGGATATCCTCTATGCCACTGAAACAAAACAGCAGATGGGGTCTGTGCTGGAAACAGTCACTAAATCTATGTTTGGTGGCTTTGAAGGCTTTTTTAGTGCAGTACAAAAAAAGTTATATCTCTACATTCCCTTGTTGACTATGGGTTTAATGAGCAGAGAAATTAGCAGTGGATCTCTCAAATTGTTACTTTCTTCGCCCGTAACTAACCTGCAAATCATCTTGGGTAAATTTGTAGCCATGATGGCCTATGGTGGCATCCTGATGCTTGTTCTTTTAGGCATTATGATATCTGGCGTATTTTCAATTGAGCATATGGATATTCAATATGTTTTAGGTGGAATGCTGGGTTTATACTTGCTGATCTGCGCTTATGCAGCCATTGGTTTATTCATGTCATCACTTACCTCTTACCAGGTTGTGGCGGCCATCAGTACCCTTGCCATTCTTGCAGCGTTAAATTTTGTAAGTAAAATTGGTCCCGGTATTGACTTTGTCCGCGACATTACTTACTGGCTATCTATTGCGGGCAGGGCAGATAATTTCATCAACGGACTCATCAGCAGTAAAGATGTTGTTTACTTTTTGATGGTTATTTTCTTGTTCTTAACGTTGAGCATCATGAAGCTTGATGCCGGACGTGAAATCAGAAGCCAAAGTGCACATATCATGCGCTACGCTGCTGTTATTTTAATTGTTGTTGTTGTAGGTGTGGTGACTTCAATGCCTACTTTAACCGCTTATTACGATACCACCAGATTTAAAACCAATACCCTAACCGACGAAAGTTTAGCGATCATTAAACAGCTAAAAAAACCGGTTACCATTACTACTTACCCTAATGTTAACAATAGCTATGCACATTTAGGTGCACCAAAATTCAGGAATTTCGAATTGAGACAGTTTGAACAATATAGCCGTTATTTACCGGGCATTAAATTCAAATATGTGGCTTATTATGATACAGCGATGGCTAGAAATGATAAGACCAAAACATTAGAAGAAAAAGCTCAGCGTGCAGCTACAGCTCATGGCTATGAGTTTAGCGAATTGCTGTCACCTAAAGAGATTAAAAAAGTAATTAACCTGGTACCCGAAGATAACTTCTTTACCCGGACCATCTCTTACGATGGTAAACAAACATTTTTACGCATGTTTTTTGATATGGTGGGTTATCCGCAGGAAGCTGAAATCACTGCAGCACTCAAACGCTTGTTAACTCAACCTGCCACTGTTGGCGTTTTGGCTTCGAATGATGAAAGAAGCATTAACAAAAAAGGTGATAAAGCTTATAAAGATGTAACCAATACTTTAAATAGACGCTCTTCACTGATCAACCAGGGATTTGATGTAAAAACCATTGAATTGGCAGAGAAAGACACCATTCCTCAAAACCTGAGCGTATTGATCCTTGCTGATCCAAAAACACCTTATACCCCACTGCAACTGCAAAAGATTGCCAGCTACATTGAAAAAGGTGGCAACATCTTGATTGCCGGCGAACCTGGTAAACAACAACAATTGAATCAATTGCTACAACCATTAGGTGTTGAGTATATGCAAGGCATGTTATTACAGCAAAGTAAAGATTTAGAGGTAGATTTAATACAATCAAAATTTACGTCAGCAGCAAAATCTCTAGGTTTTAACTATCCACAAAAAACAATCATCAGCATGCCTAATACCATGGGCATT
>NZ_JAZQPU010000082.1:0-1650 GCF_045628745.1 Pedobacter sp. | reverse complement strand
CTCAATGTACTTGATTATACCAAGTATCAATATGAATTTCAAACGCTTTCTGGTAAACAGGCCAACTGGGCTTCTTACTTCGGTGGAAATGTAGATGATCCGGATTTCTTTACAGGTGCTTATGATCGCATCAATAGCGAGTATGGAACACGTGAAGGGATCGATTGGCAGGATCTGGTATTTGGAGGCAGTGCCTTAAGTCAGAACCACAACATCAATGTAAGTGGAGGATCAGACAAAACAAAGTACATGCTCAGCTACAACAATACAGGTCAAAAGGGAATTATGGAAAAACATGGATACAATAAAAATGGTGTCCGCTTAAAAGTTAACCATGAACTTTGGAAAGGTGTCCGCACAGATTTTATGACCAATTTCCAGGATACCAGGATTGAAGGTGGCGGGTCATTGGCTGGGGGACTGAAAATGACTGTTCTTCAACCAGTAACTGGAGGTATCCGCTATACAAATGAGCAACTGATTGTAACAGATATCAGTGATGATATGCTGCTCTACGATTCTCAGTTTGATATTTATAATCCAATCATTACCAATGACGCTGTGACCAATAACAAATGGAGCCGTATTTTCACTGGTAACCTTGGCCTGGATATAGACATTGCAAAAGATATCACCTTCCGCTCTGCGGGAAGTTATTTGTGGGGCCAAACACGTGCTGATTATTGGGATGACGGACGTACAAAAACTGCACAAAATAACCTTGGTCCTTATGGATCCAGAGACAATAGTGAAAAATATACCTGGCAGCTCACCAATACCATCAACTGGGGACATGATTATAATGGCCATCAATTAAACTTCCTCCTTGGTCAGGAAACCTTTTACAGTGAGTCTATCAATCTAGATAATACCTATTACCAGTTCCCGGAAAATAACTTCGGTCTTAATGATGTAAGCTCATCGGTGAACGTTAAAAATGTATATGGCTCTGGTAAAAGTACAGTAGGCCTGGCCTCGTTTTTTGGCCGCAGTTCATACAATTACAAGGGCCGTTACCTTGTGAATTTCACCTTACGTGCTGATGGTTCCTCAAAATTCGCCCAGGGGAATCAATGGGGATATTTTCCTTCCGCAGCAGCGGCATGGAGAATATCTGAAGAGAAATTCATGGCAGACTCAAAGGTGATCAATAATTTGAAACTGCGTGTGGGTTACGGAACATCCGCTAGATGAAGCTGCAAGACTGTCATTTAAATTGTGAGGGAAGGTAGTTTTGCAAGGAAGATTCATCGAGTAAAATCTTGACTTCTCCCACTCCTCTTGCAACCATTCATCCCATTCAGCCTTCTCCAGATTGGGCTACATGAATAAAAGGGCGTAGCGCTTTAATTGCCGAGGGTTAACCTATTCTCGATGGACACCGGGCGAGCGATAAGATATCATAACAAGCGCATTTACCGTCAAAGTGCACAAATTCTAGTTGAATACTTGGCAGTTCACGGAGCCTAAGTCGGAGGCCAAGCGGTCTTAGGAAGACAAGGCATATTATCAACTCCTTGGCTCACAGAACGACATGGCTACATCCGACTTTCTCGATGGACACCGGGCGAGCGATAAGATATCATAACAAGCGCATTTACCGTCAAAGTGCACAAATTCTAGTTGAATACTTGGCAGTTCACGGAGCCT
>NZ_JAZQPU010000081.1:0-6247 GCF_045628745.1 Pedobacter sp. | reverse complement strand
GATGGCCCCTGGAAAAAAAGTCTCGGGTATAGGTCAGGATCTTCAAAATAATTAATTTAGAATTTCATCAGTAATTTTCCTGATCCATAAAACCAGGGTAGATAGAAAGGCCCCTAAAAAGCCGCCAACCAGCAATCCTTTGAGTTTGCCAAATTTGGTTTTCTCTAAAGGCAGCACCGGTTCATCGATGACCTCAATGAGGGGCGTTTCTTTTCTTAGGGAAACTTTGGACATCTCCAGACTTTTGACAAGCTCGACAAGAATAGCTTTGTTCGCCTCAAAATCCACCTGCCGGCGTTGTGTAGGTACTTTTAACGATTGCCGTGATAAATTGGGGTTAGGGTTTATTTCAATGGTGCTGGCTACTCCCGCGATGGACTTATTTAACTCCCGCCTCACAGAGTCTGTTTGAAATTTGAGGACCGCAAGGTTTTGGCTTGCCTTTTTAGTCTTGGTTTGCACATAATACTCGTTGACATTAGCAACCACCTGGTCATTGAACTTCTTGGCGAAAAGCTGATCGATAGACTTTGTTTCTACATAAATGATGCTTAAGCTTTTATCGGGCTTGGTTACGGTAAGGATATTTTTGTTGATTGCTTTGACAATTTCATTTAACACACTATCCTGCAGCAGGGTTAGTTTTCCTTGTTTTGTAAACCTGATGTCGCGCAAGCGTGGTTTATCTGACCAGCTTTTCCTTAATTTATAACTGTCAATATAACGTTCCACCAGCAATTGTTTTATCCCTTTGAAGTCGCCCTCCTTCAACAAGGCCTTGACCAGCATATTTCTTGACTTATATAATTCAAGGATGTTCTCGCCGGTAAATAAGCCCTCACTAGAGCCACCCAGGCTAATGCCCATCATGGAGGCGATTCCCGAATACTCACCCAAGCTACCGCCTATGCCTGACTCTTCTAAAGCAAAGACTGCCTTGGCCGTATAAACAGGCTTTTTAACAATGGAATAGGTGATACCCAAGATGGCCCCTATGATAGTCCAGATCAGGATCAGCATCCTCTTAGACCATAAGTAGGAAGACCATGACTTAAATTTAAGGATCACCTCTTTCATAGAAAGATCGGAAGCGGAATTGTGAATTGGCTGCTCCATAATTACCTCAATAAACTGACTACAATTGCCGCCAGGGAAGCCGCGGCAGTACCTATGCCTATCCACCCTTGAATGGTGAGCTTCTCTCTATCCGCTCTTTTAGGCACAAATATCTCTGCCCCAGGCTTAACCTCCGGGTAATTGTTAAAAAGTAGAAACTTCTTTGCCGCAGCCACAGAACCATTGGAATAGACGATATAGACCCCTTTTTTATATGCATTATAGCTGTAGCCCCCCGCCCCATTGATATAGTTTTTAAAGCTCTTCCCTTTATTGTAGACGATGCTGTTAGGCTGCAACACTTCGCCGGTAATCCTGACGGTTTGCAACTGCCGGGGGATTCTGATGATATCACCATCGTCAAGAATCAGGTCTTCCCTGGACACAGGATTCTTAAGGATGCGCTCCAGGTTAATACCCACAAGGTCACTCCTCCATATCTGTGCGTTTTTTTCGAAGCTCATGGTATCCCTTGCACCCGACTCTTTCAGGCGGTTCAAATTCATCAGTTTGGCTCTTTCTTCCTCCATACGCTGCAGACTGTCGCGGGTTTTAATTTCGTGACCTCCAGTACGGCGCAATGAGGCACCCTGTACATAAGCCAGGGGACTTAAGCCACCTGCCCTGGTGACCAGGTCTGAAATTCTTTCATCTTTACGGCTGATGGTATAAATGCCAGGGAATAGAACCTCCCCTTCTACCCTTACTTGTTTCTGGATTTGGTAACCTTCGGAATTACGGATGGAAACAATATCAAAAGGTTGCAATTGGAAAGATTTATCCTGTATTTTAAGGTTTTTATCTACACTAACGGTAAAAACATCTGCGGTTTGTGCGGAAGCCGAAGTGATGTCACTATTTTTGATTCGCCTGGATATTTCTATACGACTGGGACTGGCGCCTTCATTTAATCCTCCGGCCATTTGAATGAGTGCTTCTAAACTCATATTTTCCGCATATTTAAAGGTTCCCGGCTGCCTTACTTCACCTTGAATAGTTACTTTATACTCTTCCCGTAAATCAAAGATGGAGCTGATGGTCACTTTATCCTCTCTTTGTAAAGGGATATCTGCAGCGGAGCCCTGCTGGATTTGATCAACATCAAATGAGAGCAAGGATAAGCTGAGGTCAGCATTTAACCGGGAGATATAACCGCGGTTTAAAAAAGCATCTTCCCTGAGGCCTTCCGCTTTAGCCAGGAGCCCCTTCAGCGTTAAACCTTTCTCTAGTTCATAGGAGCCGGGCCTGAACACTGCGCCATTGATTTCTACCCTGTTTTCAAATCGATCAAGGATGGCTTCTACCCTGTATTCATCTCCATTTTTAGGTTGGTAAGTAGCAAATTCCTGTTCTTCAATATCCACCAGGCGGCGTTCCTTATTTGTATTTTGCAGCACTTTAATCTGCGCGGTATAGGCCCTCTTGCTAAAGCCACCACCAAAACGCAGCACATCTGCCAGCGTTTCACTAGGCAGCACTTCAAATAAGGCAGGCCTTTTAACCTCCCCGGTCAGCGAGACCCTGTTGAGGTAAACGGGTACATTGATAACGTCCTGGTCCTGAAGACGGATGTTATTGGTTTGCACTCCTTTTAAGAGGAAGTCATAAATATCTATGGTACTCACTACCCTGTTGTTGCGCAGGACTTGAATCTTCCGGAAGGAACCATTTTCATTGGGTCCGCCGGAAGCATATAATACATTGAATACCGTTGCTAACGAGGGCAAAGTATAGGAACCGGGTCTGATGACTTCTCCCAGAATCGTTACTCTAATACTCCTGATATTGCCGAGATTAATTGACACCTGAGTTCTGCCCGAGCGTAATCCAGGATAAGAGGCAGACATGGCAGACCTGATTTTTGAGGTAGCCTGCTCAATGGTGAGGCCCCCGACAGAAATGCGCCCCACATATTGTAAATTGATTGCCCCTTCAGGACTCACTTTCAAATTGTAACTGGCTTCATTATCACCACTAAGGTCTATCAGCAATTCATCATCCGGACCTACAATATAACTTTTGGGTGTAGCCATGCGGAGGTTAGGTTCAAAAGTGAGGTTGGAATTAGAGAATAAGGCCGCACCAAAGACCTTGGGCATTAACCTATCCAGCAAGTTTTCACGCTGAAGGTTGTTTGCATCAAGTTGCTGCCTTGGGCGCTGGAGCTGGTTGTTAGCCCATCTACTGGTATCATTGCCATTTAAGTAAGTTCTTTCCCTGGAGGGCGATTTTACAGTGGCAGGTGCCCTTTCAGTGCTTCCACTACCTCCTTCTGCACGAATCTTTTCTACCCTAAATCTCAGTTTTTGAATTTCCTCTGCTTTCATCCCTTGCGCTGCGGCCAATTGCTCCAGTTGAGCATCGCTATAACCGATAGATGCTGCACGTTCCATTAGTTGCCGGATTTGGGCATCTGAAAGTTCATCCACTTTAACATCTGCATAATTAGTGGGAACACTTTGGGCAAGGGCAGGCTTTACTCCAGAAAAAGAGATGAATAGGAGTATCAGAAAGGTGGTAAGGACACTTTTAGCTTTCATTTATGTAAAATAAGGAGGACAACAGAGGCTCAAACCTTAAAAATTTAAATTAAAGGCAAGAATCCGGCTTTTATATTTAGGATAACCGACGATTATTCTAATTTAAATATTAATTCATCGAGTAAGTGTAAATTGTTATTTAATTTTAAACAAAGTTTTACACATCGACATCATGATCGTCTATTACAGTATGAGAACTGATTTTAAAATTTAGGAAAGCATCAAAGATGCCCCTTTTAACAGCTGGCCATACGCTTGGTCTGGAATTAATTTTTTATCAACATCAATCGATCATATTATTCCTGATTCTTGGGAAACAGGCATTGATGTTAAACCAGATAATAATTCTGTTCACAAAAAAAAGACGATTAAGCATTGCAGTTGCAATGTTTAACCGTCTTTTTTTTGCTTTTTTATACTAGACTTTTTTTACCTGTATAAAGCTCTTTTTTAGTTATCTTTATTAAAAATCCTGATATAGATTTCTAAATGCACTTCTTAAGCCGATAGTAACCAAACCTGTATTGGAAGGAATACCGTTATTTTCTCTTCTGTAAACCCCACCTAGTTCTATACGCAGGTTGTATTTAGGGTTCAATAAATAGGATGCTTTAACCTCTCCATAGTAAAGATTAGTTTTCAAACCCTGGCCTATTTTGTTTCCATAATCCTGTACATGGGTATTGTAGTTAAGCAGGATATTCTTACCATAGTTCAGTCCTTCGGGATCTAAGCCATAAATCGCGTACATCAACTGTCCCTGGAAATCAAACCTCTTATAAGAGTAATTAAGCAAGCCAATAAACTCCCTGAAATTTGCGCCTAAAGGATCTGCTAAAGGCTGTGATTGATTTGAATAACTCGTGATTCTTGCATAGTGTGCATAAGTATAGGGAGTTGCCATATTATACTCTAGCAAGTAATTTAAGTTATTGACTTTAAAAAGGTCAGAGCCTCTTACACCCAATTGAAAGGCATATTTATTAGCCCAATAACCTTTGCCACCGAACACTTCTTTAACCGTAAATTCATCAAACATAAATTGTGAATAGAGGGTAGTTTTTTCAAGCAATTCGTACTTGGCATTAAACCCTAGCCTCATTTTATCTGGAGATAATCCATTAGCCCCTTCAACAGGTCGTAAGAAAACAAAAGGATGAACATAATTGAAATCAAAACCCCTTTTACCTTCTGGTTCTGCATCAGCCCAGGTTACTGCCTGGAAAAAACCCAGTGAAAGTCTTTTGGTAATATTCCAATCTAAATAATGCATGGCATTCCACTTTGCCCTTGCCCCTAACCTTCTGTCATCGGTCAATCGGGGAGCTCCATTATCTAACATGTAAGAAAAAATACTTTGGTAAACTACATTACCCAAGGTTGCTCTCATGCGTACAAAAGAATAGTTTGCCGCAACATCAGATAATAACATGGAACGGTAACCATCACCAATAAAGTTTTTGTCATAACCTAGTGTTAGGTTAAGGAACTTGTTCGGCGTATAAGAAATATTTGCAGTTGCATATTGCCAGTCCTTTGTCGTTCCATCAAGCTTAGTACTGCTCATTTCACTTGGAACCACCTGATTTTCATTGATGAATTTGGTTAAATAATTAGCAAAGACAGCTTGATTTTCATAGGCATTGGTATAAAAAGAGAATTTTTTCCCAACGGTACCCCCTATTTGGAAACCACGAGTATTTCTCCAGGTCTGCTGATTATCATTAAATTCTCTACCAATTTGCATGTCAGGCAAGAAATCAGCATAAATGGTAAAATCTGGCGATGTAAAGTTAATCAGGTGCTCATCTGTTATTTTTCTTCTCACCCATGACCGATTGCGAAGGCTATCTACACCAAAGTTCATTAATTCAGTATAACGGGCATTGATTAAGGTATCATCAAGAAAATAATTTTTGATGGAACTATGCATTCTGCTGTCCTTATCATAAACTTGCTTGTTTAATTTTTGATAAAAGGAGTATGAATAGGGTAGATTTTGATTGGGTGTTTGTTCCTGTGATTTCGCTCCAAGAGAAAAAAGTAAAATCAAAGTAAGTAAAGTAAATATTTTGTTCATCTTCTAAATTATAGTGGTACTCCTAACAAACATTATGCTAGGTTTAAAACTTTTGTACTCAAGATGCATTAATTTTAATAATAAGGTTCTTGTCAGTATAACACCCTGTCAAGAAACATGGCGGGGTTAGAATCAACTACTTCAAAAAACGGCTATTTAAAACACCTGTTGGCTTCCAACCTAATATTCTTCTGGCTTTTGCATCATCAAAGGTGAGGTCGGATGTTATTTTGTTTAACTTTCGGGTATTAATTGGAGCTTTAGAACCAATGATATCTCCAACCCTGGCCATCATTTGGGCAATGACTAAGGGCAAATTAAAAAGTCTTGATTTACCTAGCTGCTTAGCGATTGTCCTTGACAATTCATGGAAGTTTGGATGATAACCATCTGTAAGGTTATAGATACCGCCAATTGTTGATACTTTTGGGATGATTTGCGCAACATCTTCTGCTAACACCATGCTTTTTTTAGCTTTCCCACCTGCAATATTAAAGTAGTACCCATTCTT
>NZ_JAZQPU010000080.1:0-2355 GCF_045628745.1 Pedobacter sp. | reverse complement strand
AAAGAGCTGACTTTAATTTCGGTACTAAATACCCAACTGCTATGTTAAGCGATGAGATTACTTTGAACGCAAATACTGAATTTGTTCAGAACTAATTAAATAGTTAATTTTAAAAAAAGAGGGGCTCAATCTTAGGGCCCCTCTTTTTTTGTTTAAGAATTCCAAGTGTGTTGATTAAGAATTTCAAATGGCTAAAAGTTTAAATCAGCTTGATGTCAGCTAATAATTAAGTTATCCGTTTGGAGGCGATGACAGGGCGTTGGCAAGGCCTTCAGTTATCAATCGATATAGGAAGGCCCTACAAAGGCCCTACCAACGCTTTCTGAACGCTATGGAAACTATAAGATTCAGCATGCCTTTCAGTTATTTGAAAATCCTTAATTAGTAAGGATTTTCATTGTATTTTCCGGGAGTTAATTCCATGAAAAAGACCGTTTCATTTTTCAACGATACGGTCTTTTATTGATGTGGCAACGGTCTTGCCCTTATTTATTTAAATTCTGATGTTTTGTGGAATTCAATATCCGGATAATCACGTTGCGTCATGTTGATCATGAAATCATTGTCGGCAAGGAAAACAGGGTTACCATCTTTATCTTGTCCTATGTGCTGTTGCTTACGTTTCACAAATTCTTCCAGCTTTTTCTTGTCTTTCGAAGTCACCCAGTTGGATCTTCCGTAGCTCAATGTTCTGAAAAAGGCTTTAGCACCATATTCATGCTCCAGTCTAAAGGCAATAACTTCAAACTGTAATTCACCAACGGCACCAATAATCTTCCTGTTACCCGGTTGTTGGGTAAATAATTGAGCAACGCCTTCTTCGGTGAGCTGTTGTATGCCTTTCTCCAGCTGTTTAGTTTTTAAAGGGTCTCTGTTCTCTACTTCCTTAAATATTTCAGGAGAGAAGCTCGGAATGCCTTTAAATTTCAACATTTCCCCTTCAGTTAGGGTGTCGCCAATTTTAAAGTTGCCACTGTCGTATAAACCCACAACATCACCGGGCCATGCCTCTTCGACAATGCTTTTTTCATTGGCCATGAAATCCATGGGGTTAGAGAACTTCAGCTTTTTCTGCTGACGGGTATGGTAATAGAATTTATTTCTTTCAAACTTACCCGAGCAGACCCTTAAAAAGGCAATTCTATCGCGATGTTTAGGGTCTAAGTTAGCATGGATCTTAAATACAAAACCACTAAAGTTCTTTTCAGTCACCAATACTTCCCTTTGTTCTGCCTCACGGCTTCTAGGGCTTGGGGCAATATTAATGAAGGTATCTAACAATTCCTTGATCCCGAAGTTATTGATGGCACTGCCAAAAAATACCGGGGCAAGCAAGCCTTCTGTATACATGTTCTTGTCAAGGTCACCATAAACGCCCTGCACCAATTCAAGGTCGCCCTTTAGCTCATCCAGTTCCTTTACCTTTAAAAACTTCTCCAATGCGCTGTCATTCAGGTCATTTACCTCAATAACATTGGCGCTGATTTTAGTTTTATCAGGTTCAAAAAGGTTAAGGTGTTTATTATAGATACTGTATACCCCTTTAAAAGTATGTCCCTGACCGATAGGCCACGACAATGGGCATAAACTGATGTTTAATTTTTCTTCAATTTCATCCAGCAGGTCAAAAGCATCCTTACCTTCCCTGTCCATTTTATTGATGAAAATGATAACAGGCGTATTTCGCATGCGGCAAACCGCCATCAGCTTTTCTGTCTGTTCCTCTACACCTTTTACACAGTCGACTACTAAAATTACACTATCTACAGCAGAAAGTGTTCTATAGGTATCTTCGGCAAAATCCTTGTGTCCAGGGGTATCAAGGATGTTTATGCGTTTGCCGCTATATTCAAAGCCCATCACAGAAGTGGCAACGGATATACCACGCTGCTTCTCAATCTCCATAAAATCTGAAGTATTGCTTTGATTAGCTTTGTTCCTTTTTACCGCACCTGCGGTATTAATAGCCCCACCAAAAAGTAAGAACTTTTCAGTTAATGTTGTTTTACCAGCATCGGGGTGACTTATAATGGCAAATGTTTTTCGTTTTTCTATTTCTGGGTGGATCATAAAGAGTTAAGCATATTTGCTTGAATGAAGCTGCAAAGATAAAGATAAAATACAAAAGAAAAACCGGCCATTTACGGCCGGTTTTAAGGTATGCTTTTATTTTGTGACTAGCCTCTGCCAGATCTTGGACTTCTGCTGCTGCTTTGAGATTGGCCACTGCTGCCCCTTTCATTGCTTCTTGAAGGTGCACTTTGTTGTACACGTTCTTGTCTTTGTTGTTGAACTTGTGCCCTTGGTTGTGCTTGCTGGCGACTTTGTTCTTGCGCACGTTGTTGTTGTTGTTGT
>NZ_JAZQPU010000079.1:0-2898 GCF_045628745.1 Pedobacter sp. | reverse complement strand
ACTTAAATATTAACATCATGAAAAATCAAATGATCACATTCGCAATTGGCATTTTGGTAACTTTTTCCGCTATAGAAAGTTCTGATGCCCAAATCAAGCTTCCTGAAATCGAAATTTACGGTATTGCTAATAAGGAAGCAGTTTCTGCTAAAGTCACTAACTCATTTAGTCGCATATTTAAAGAAGCAGAGGCTCCAAAATGGTACGTAATTAATAAGAGAATTTTAGTCAATTTTATTCTCAACAATCAAAGAAATAAGGCTGTATTTGAAAAGAATGGTACTTTAGTTTACCATCTTGTATATGGCAATGAAGAGCAGATGCCTACTGATGTCAGAAAAACCGTAAAAAGCACTTATTTTGATCATGATATCAAAACAACCATCAAAGTGAATATAGATGGCAGAAGTATCTGGTTCATTAATATAGGTGACAGCAAGGAATATATTGTACTCAAAGTTGAAGATGGGAACATGGAAGTTAAAGATAAGTATAGAAATATCTCAGGCTAAGTAAGCCTTATAACAAAAAATAATTTAATTGATTCACCATATAGGGCATTTCAAAGGGCATGGTATGACTAGGGATTAAATCATAATCCCGTAAAAATAGCGTAACAGATAGCTTGATAATGATAAAATAGGGCTAAGGGATTTCGCGATCAACGATAAAATTTGTAATATTAAAATTCGAAAATATTTAATTTATACTTGATAGCATAAAATGCCCTTATATAAACATTATTCCTTTGACCTTTGGTTAACATTGATCAAGTCAAACCCCTCTTTTAAAACAGAGCGGGCTAAATATTTTCATCACCATTTCAACAGCAGGAAAAAACCTATTGAAGAGGTGATTGCCGTTTTTCGCCATGTTGACCTGATGGTGAACAGTATTAATGAAAAAACTGGCAAAAATATAGATGCCGACGAAATGTACCTGATGGTGATCAGTATCATCAATGATTACGCCACGGATTTCTCATCCATAGACGTTGATGGGCTGTATAATGAAATGGAAACACTTTTGTTCAATTATACACCAGTGTTATATTGTGCCGAAGGAATAAATGTTTTAAATAAATTAAAGGATTCAGGAAAGTGCAGCACCAACATTTTAAGTAACACAGGTTTTATAAAAGGAAAAACGTTACGTAAGCTATTAAAACAGTTGGAATTAGAGCCATTACTGGACTTTCAATTATATTCTGATGAGGTGAGACTTTCAAAACCCAACCCTCAGTTTTTTCAGCTGATGTTGCAAAACATTGATAGACAGCGACATCCTGAGTTAGAATTACAAGAGATTATTCATGTCGGTGACAATCCTATTGCCGATGTTAGAGGGGCAAAGCAGGCAGGAATAAACAGTTTTTTGATCAATTCTAATCAACAATCCATAGCGACTTTATTATCATGATCCCATATACTTATTCTCTACATAAAATATCCGATGCAGCAGATTTCGGTTTTGATGCGCATGACTACAGTCGTTTTAAATTTGGCGATGATGCTGTAGCTAAATCATTTGGTAAAGCTTTGGCAGAAGGATTTATTCGTGATGTGTTGGAAGTGAATGACCTCAACGAACAAATTGTAGTTATATCCAGTCCATACTGCTTTATACCTACGGCAACTTACGCCATGAAAACCTTTTTTGTATACCATTTGAACCACTGGTTGGCCGAGCACAACAAATTAGTAGTACAAGAGGCCAAAGTACACCGCACGATTACCTATAAAGAAGACTATGGTGAACTAAGTGCCGATGAGCGATTAAAGCTGATTGGCAATGATAGTTTTCATATTGATAAAGACTTCCTTAAAGATAAGGTGCTTTTCTTTCTTGATGACATCAAAATTACGGGAAGCCATGAAAAAATGATTCTTAAAATGGTGAAAGAATATGGCTTGAAAAACGATATATTTATGCTGTACTTTGCGGAGTTAGTCAATAATGATATTCATCCTAAAATAGAAAACCACCTGAATTATTTCAAGGTAAAATCCATATTCGATCTTAATGAGATCATAAAAAGTGGAAGCTTCACCTTTAACACCAGAATTGTAAAATATATCCTAAATTGCGATTTTAACAGCTTTAATATCTTTCTTGAACAGCAGACAGAACAATTTATATACAGCCTTTATCATTTAGCGATTGGCAACAGTTACCATGACATAGAGAGCTACGAACAGAATTTTACACACTTAAAGAAATATTTGCACACCAAATACTATAACTTAATTTAATATGGCTATTAACTTACAAAAAGGGCAAAGAGAAAATATTGATGCCCCTAAATTTACCATTGGTTTAGGATGGGATACCAATAGTTCTACCACAGGAACTGCATTTGATCTTGACGCATCTATCTTTATGTTGGATGCTAATAAGAAATTAGTGTCTGATGAGCACTTTGTGTTTTATAACAATTTAACATCACCTGATGGAGCTGTAGAGCATACTGGTGATAACCTTACCGGAGATGGTGATGGCGATGATGAGCAAATTCTGGTTGACTTAACTAAAGTTGGATCTGCAGTTGCTGAAATTTGTATTGTAGTGACCATTCATGATGCAGAAAGCAGAAGACAAAACTTCGGCCAGGTAAGGAATTCCTTTATCAGAATATTAGATAGCTCAACCAATGAAGTGGTTTTAAAATACGAACTTGAAGAAGATTTTTCTATTGAAACTGCCGTAGAATTTGGCCGTATTTATAAACGCGAAAACAAATGGAAATTTGAAGCAGTAGGTATGGGAATGAAAGGTGGATTACAGGACTATTTAAATAAATATCAATAAAACTATGGCAATTAATCTGCAAAAAGGACAGCGTATAAGTCTTGAGAAAAGTAATGGTAGTAAATTACAAACTGTTTGTGTTGGAATCAA
>NZ_JAZQPU010000078.1:0-15549 GCF_045628745.1 Pedobacter sp. | reverse complement strand
GGTAAGGTTTGCAGCGGAATACCTGGTAAGGTTTCCATCGGAACACTGGTAAACTTTGTAGCGGAATGGGTGGTAAACTATGCAGCGGAACGCTGGTAAACTATAGAGCGGAATATGCACTTTTTGCAATTTACCAATTTTCTGCTTCGCAAAAAAAGTAATAAATTCTTGAATGTCAGAACAACTAAGTACATCCTCGACCTTCACCATTTGCTCAGATTTAAGAGTATCGGGCTTGGCCAAATAGATCTCAAATAGTATATCGGAAAGGTAAGTTTCAAAGTTATCAACCATAGAGGAATATAATATTCTTGCCAATACTTTCCCTTCCTTGACAGTGGTAAACATGGCTGGACTTTGCGGATAGAGAAGTCGTTTCAGACTATCAATCATTTTTAGTATACTTTGATAGTGCTCTATTAATTTATTTTTGGAGTCGGTTGTTCTTGCTTTTAACGCTTCGAGATCATTATTGATAGCGAAAATTCTTGTATAGCCATTAGATTGAAATACCTGTGCTGGTGGGTTTAACACTTGAATTCGTCCGTCTTTTCTAATATAGACCTTGTTCTCCACTGTTATTTGAACTTGCGATTTGGAAACGCTGATCGCAAACAATTTTTTTTCATTGTGTTGGACATACCCGTAATCCACTAATGGCTTGGGTGACAACAGGTCAATAGCTTTATGGGTCATTGAGGTCGCCCGAAAGTCTTCACTTAGACCCGACACCTTTAATCCTCCGATCTCAGAAACACCCAGAATGAGCAGTCCGCCGTCAGTGTTAGCGAATGAGCAAATAACCTGGGCGATTGTTTTTGATGGCGGTAACACCGCCTTGTATTCTAGTGTTTCACTTTCCGGCTGAAGAATGAGTGAAGAAACATGACCTTGTAAATCCATTGCTTAATTCATCCTAATTGGGATTCGGTTTATTCCGGTACTTTTTAAAATCCGTCCCAAGGTCAGAATATGGGGATCGGATATTCCATTGTCGACCCATAGCTCTGCAGTATCGGTATCTAATGTGTCTTTCTCTGAAGAATAATAAAATATAACCTCGCCATTGTCCGATGGCCTAGTCACAATGTCTATCATCACGCCATTTTTCACGATACCACTAAGCACGGTTTTAGCGGTTTCTTCAAGATTCGTGCAATCGTAATCGCGATGAGTACGAAGAAATGCTTCTATCCTTGTTTTTGCTCTTTCAATCAATGTTTGTGCATATGCATAACTGCTACTGGTTGGGTTTGATGTATGGTAAAATCGAGCTTGGAGCCAAGGATCCTTGAATGCTTCCTCAAATTCAGTTTGAGATGTTATACCGAGACTTGCCAATATCTCTGGGGTAAGGTTTACTTTCTCTGGCACTTCGCTGTTGAAGGGTGCTTCGCTATTGATCTCTTTTAGCCGCCCCAACTGATTACGGAGATCTTCTATACTTTCTATTCCGTGCTCTTGCATGAGTTCATCAATCTCTACCGCTTTTTTTATATTAAGGGAAATGTCGTCATCTTCGAGAAAGAGAAACCGCTTTTCATGTAAATCAGGGAAATGTTTAGCAGCCCTTTCACGGTTGTCATTCATCCACACATAAAAGTTTTTTAAAGTATCCTTATGTTCTTTTCTTTTATCAACATCCCTCAACATAGGCTTTAGACATGTCGTTATTTTTTCAGCAACGTCAGCGATATTATAAGTCCGATTTTCAGGTAGCACAAGAAAGATCGCACTATCTAGTAATTCTTCACGGAAATCGTAACCTAAATCGGCCGCTATATCTTTAATTATTTCGTCGATATCTCCCGCGTCCAAAAATAGATCGTCTTTTGTACAAAAGGTTCCATTTTGGTTCGGAAGAATTGGATTCTTTTCTCTATTAATATTGTTTTCAAATTTGTTCTTGACTAAAAAACTTACGAAGTTATGCAACCAGTTGAGAGTTTCCTGTTTATTTTCAAAACCTAGGTTCTCCTGTAGACTACTTAAAGTCTTTTCGGCAGAAATCTTTGATACAATATAATACAATGATTTTTTGTCGGATTCGTCCCAAATCTTCTTATCATAATTTTTCAAAACCCTTTTATGTTGAAAATCGTCTGGGTATACCCGTGCGGAAAAATCAAATATTGCTTGTCTGTACTCCGGGATATTTTCCAAGGGAAACAATGAAGCCAAGTAGTCACATACACTAGAAATATTGTCGTTTGAACTATCTTTAATAATTGTATTTATCTCCGTAATGATTGCGTCCTGTTGTTTTGGAGGATAACGTATGTCATCCCCAGTCCCGACACCCTGGTATACTAAATATGACTTGGGATTTACTGATATAAGTGCACAAGCATTTTTCAATTCCTCATCAATACCTTTGTCGACGTTTAGATCAGATTTAATCCTAAACTCTCCTAGCTGATTTGGGATTACTGCGAACTTATCAGCAAGTATATCATTAATATGAACAGCTTCTATATTCAATAAAACGTAATATCCTCTTAAAAAATCAATAGCCGCATTTTCATCCGCTTCAAGAAGTTTAGAGAGGTTTTCTATATTTTCAGATTTATGAATGTCTTCAGACAAACTTGAAATTGTCAGGAAGTAACAGTCTGACCAAACAACTTCATACCACTTATCTACTTGGTTTTCAACGGGGACCGAACTGGGATATAGCCTTTTTGCAAGACTCCAGATGTTTTTTCGAAAAGTTTCTTTGTCTGCATAAGGAAAAAAGACCTGTGATTCTTCGAAATCATTTAAAATCGCTTTTCTCTCGCCGGTGAACACATTAACCAATGGTGTGTGGAGTAGTCTAGTTCTAATTGGCTCAATCACATTGTTGTTAAACCAACTTGAATCAATCCATGCACGTTTAGCTGGAAAACTTATTCGCGCTAAGTTGTACAGATCATGCCATTCATTATTTTCACCCACAAAGGATAAAAAGCGAGTATACAGTTCGACAGCTTTCAGCATTAATGAGCAATTAAGCTGCGCGAACTCATTATCTTCATCGTCAATTAGACTTACACCATCACGAGGCTCCGTAGGTTCGAAAAGCGTACTGTTTACAATGAAAGGTAGATTGAGATCTTCTGTACCGATCATAGGGAAATCGAGGTGTATCCTTGGTACATCTTCATTAAGTGATTGAACAAAATAATCCAGGCCATCGTAAAATACTGGAATGATTATCTGTACATGATTTTCCAGAAGTGCCAAGAAATATTGTTTTGACTCTGTTTGATCAATCAGCAGATTATAAATTACAATATCATTCTCCTTGGCCGTCAGCGTCTTATAAATCTTTACTTGATAAACGGTTTTGCTAGACAATCCATCATTAACAGTTAGAGAATTAATCGCGGGAACGTTGATTAGTGTATAAGCGATCCCCTTATGGACTTCCTCTAGGGCTACTTGAGCGAGTTTCCTAGTTTGATCTGTTAGGGGATAAATAAAAGATGTTTGCAAATCGATATCAGATCTTTCAACTCCATCAGATTTAAGGATGCTATCTTCTGCTTGATCGAATGCCTTGTTCATGCCTTCGACAATTTTAATTTCTGTTTTACCAGTTCTATCCAACCAGAAACTGCAAGTATGAAACAACTCGCTTTCTTCCTGTTGAAAGGAACTGACAATTTTTACGGATTCAGATAGTAAATGCGTGGTCATGAACCCCGTTCCGAAACGTCCGGTGGTTTTGTATTCTTTGCCTAATTGTTCGGTGTCTCTCTCTTTATCGCCTGAAGAATATTTCCTCACTAATCCCCGGATATGCCCGCTAGTAAAATAACCCTTATTGTGGGAGAAAATAAATTCATCTTCAGTTAGTGAAATATTAACATCCACTTTTTCATTATTTTCGTTACATAAGCTAACGTTGTCCTTGGCATTTTGGATAAGCTCCCAAACGAGTCGACGCGCCGTAAATTCGACATTTATTTTTTGCCGAATATTCATTAATTTCTCTAAGATAGACTTCGAAGTAATCCTGTTTAATTCCTCGTGTTCAGATTTGGCAAACATGCCGGCCTTCGCCATATATATTTTATTAAGCGTTAATGTTGAGCTAATTTATGGGTTTTTATATGAAATCCATTGCACGATAATAGCAAATACACCCTCTTCGAACTTGAGCACACCTCCAAGAGCTAAAGGCCGGGAGAACCGCCGGTTAAAACATATGTATGCTGAGCTTCCTCTGGATCATAAATATTTAAAGATGTATTATCAAAAAAGTTCTAAAGCCCTGCCCGCGAAAAGATATGGCTGCTTATGTGATTTCCCACGCATCATATAAGCATTTGCAGGGTTTGCAAGATTACTTGCTTGCCTAAGTCCATGTATTATTACCACAAAGTTAAGGATGACGCTGAAACGATTCTGAAACTTCAAGAGCTTGCTGCAAAACACCCTACTGAAGGCTAGCATTTATATTACAGCCAAATTCGTCGAAAGGGCCCGATCTGGAACTATAAGCGGGTATATTTCAATTTATAATTCCCTTTATCGTATGATTATCCAACTAACTAAACTTTGCAATTAAATACTTCAAATTTATCGTTCTTGTAATTTCATTATGCGGCACCAATAAGTACTTCCACGCTTTGCCGCCATTTTGGAGCGTGTAATCAGTCGCATATTTACAGAATCTTTCTGCGGCGGCTTTTTTTGCTAATACATCCAGGGTCTGCATTTCGGATGCTGACTTGGGCTCAATCATGTAAATGGTGCCTTCGGTTTCGGCTACAAAGTCTGGCTCATATTGCTTTGAGTTATTATCCCAGTAAATACGGAATTGATTTGGCGCAGGCCTCAACCATTTAATTACCGAATTGTCGTGCTCAAAAACGTACGCTAAATCCTGCTCAGCTTTAGAATCAAACTTATATTCAAAATGACAGCCTTTCTCAAAGCCTCTGTATACAAATTTCGGAATAAGGCTGATTGGAGTAATTATGTCCCGATAATCACGATAACCTGCATTAACTAAAGCAGAGAAATTCCAAGGTTCTATCTTGACAAATGGCAGTACCTTGGGTGCTACATAATCAGGCGTGTTTAGTACAAAGTGGTCTTTCATCTGTGCATAAATCTTCGAAGCTATAGCTCCTTTAAACTGGAAGATTGCTTGAGAAATATTGTCTGTATCGTCAATTTGTGCTTTTATAGCCTCATAAGCTTGGGTTGCTAAACTGTATAAAAGCTCTGCATTATCATCATAGTCAATTTCGGGATAGTCAATCAGGGCGGCGATGATATTGTTAACCGGATTACCGTAGGAGCCGCTTGACTTGGCTTTTATAGTTACAACTAATTTATCTTTCAACCCGATGCTGATAATCTCCTGCTCTAAGGCCTGAAAGGTAAAACTCTCAGTATCTAAATTAAACACATTGAAGCTTGCTTCAACATCTCCCTGAACTAAGTCCATTCGGGGAATTTCAATGATATTCTTTTTGTAGTCCGCTACAACTTTTTCATAGATTTCTATTGCGTCCTTTAATATCTGAGAAGCAAACAAATTCACCTGACCCTTGGAGAGGTCTTCCTCTATTTGCTTAATTACCTTCGTTTTAACCTCTTCTTTACTAAAATCATCAATCTTGCGAACTTCGGGTAAGGAATTGAATTGTGGTAGAGCATAAATGATAGCCTTCTTTGCATCCAGTCCGTTTTGTGCTTTTTGCTTTGTGGGGGTATCTGTAATTATATCTATCTTCTTTTGTTCCGCATCAAAACTTTTTTCTATCACCGGCTTTGAAGTTACCACCTCCGTCTTTGTTCGTAAATCGTCCTCTTCTATTTCAATGAAGCTGATTTTATTTAACACCGAATTAGGGTCTTGAGCGGCCTGAATAACACTTTCGAAGTTATCGTGAGCGATGACCGTTAACTTATCAATTTTATCAACGCCGGTTCGTTTACCTTCATAAGGCAAGCGCAAACCACGACCGATAGTCTGCTCTACCAAGACCGCTGCGTTAGCAGCTCTTAACGGAACAATAGTGTAAAGATTGGTCACGTCCCAACCTTCCTTGAGCATATTTACGTGGATGACGATTTCAATGTCATTGTCTGTATTTTCCAAGGCGAGAAATTGCTGCTCAACTTCTTCTTCCTTACGTGTTGAAGAATCTATTTGCAGAACCTTCCCTTTGAAATCACCGTCATAAAACTCATCAGAATTTATTAGTTCAAATATTTCCTTAGAGTGAGCTATGTCTTTACAGACTACCAGAATAAAAGGCTTTACCAGTTTAACATCATTGTTTCTCGAGTAAACCTCTAACTCGTTTTTTGTATCTAAATGAACACTAACTGCATCCTCTAGTTTTATAATTTCAACTTCCTTTTCAGTGAGCGAACCTTTCAGAAAATTTTTACGTGTAGCTATTGCAGGGTTCTTTACAAACTTTCCTTCGGTTAGTGCCTGGGCTAAAGAATATTCATATACAATGTTCTTAAAGGCCCTGCCCTTTTCATCGAAGGGAGTAGCCGTTAACTCCAGTCCTAGAACAGGCTTTAACTCATTAATGGCATTTTTTGAAGCATCCGCATGGTAGCGGTGCGCTTCATCCATTAATATCACCAGTTCGTCTAAGCCAGATAGATACTGCCAATACGATTCCCCAAGATATTCGGATAAACGTTTAATTTTAGGCGCCAGGCTTACGCCACCCTGTTTAATACCCTTGTTATCAGAATTGAACTTAGCAATGTTGAAGATATTTATACGAATCTCAGAGTCATTGAACAATGCTCCTTGTTGCATATAGTTATCGCCTGTTATAATTACCGGCCTGTTATGTACAAATTCTGAAATACCATTAAACACATATTTATGATAGGCAGGGTTGCCGAAATCTTCAATTAGTTTATCATAGATGGTAAGGTTGGGTGCGAGGACAAAAAAGTTCTTGATGCCCTTTTTTAAATAAAGATATGCAATACAAGCACCCATCAACCTCGTTTTTCCTACTCCGGTGGCTATAGAAAAAGCCAGCGAAGGGAAATCCCGCTCGAAGTTGGTGCAGGTTGGGAACAAAGCTTTTACTTTGGCTAATTCCTCCTGTAAAAACACATCCGCATCTTCTTGTGCATAAGAAATTTTCATCAATGATAATTGTTCCGACAGTTGCACCACAATATCTAATGCTTCCTGAAGCGGCTCCCGTAAGGAAAGGCGTTGTTTTATATTATTTGCAATTGCATTCATTTATTAGCGGACAAATTAGCATTGGTTAAAAAAGACTTTGTTGAGGACTCTGATCACCCAGCTTATCCCTAATCTCTTGTACAGTTTCTATTGGGTCAACAAACTCATCATTAGGATCTGTCGATTCTTCATGCGAAAGATTTACGACATTTAAGCTGTAATCGTCTCGGTTAAACTCGCAGCGATTTAATAGCATCTGCGGAATTTTTTTAATGGTGATATTCGGGTACCTGTTTTTACATTCCTTCTGGAAGGCTTTGCAACAGATAAGCAAACTTTCGCTAGGCTGCATCTCTGCCTGAATACTATCCAATGCTTCTACTGTAAGAAATTGCGTCGTTGTAAATATGTAGTCTTGTTCTGAAGAATTTCCTTGTTTCCAGTATTTGTGTTCGTGCGGCAGATATGAAAAACCTTCTTGCTTAGCCATTGCGGCAGCTAACATACTGGGGTTAAATTCTTTGTTGATAACCCAATTGTCAAAACTGTCTTTATTTAGAAGGCTTGGTGCTAATGTGTAGAATTTGAATCCGCCGCCCCCCTGCCAGTTTGCGACTTTGGTGATACCTCCCATGTCTTCCCCAACAATTACTCTTTTTAATCTCGGGAAACAATGCGTTTTAGCGTGTTGACCAATTTCAACTCCAATAAAATGCCTATTCATTTTCAATGATGTCGCTGCCGTTGTGCCGGAACCTAGAAATGAATCGAGTACTATGTCTCCTTCATCTGTAGACATTTCAATTATTCGGCTAACTAAGCTTTCCGGTTTTTTTCCATTCGCAAACTGCACCCCGCCTTCTTTTGTAAGATTGTTTATTGTAGAAGTGGCATCCCAGTAGGTACCAAGTTTATTCTTTTTATACAATACTCCATTTATATTTTCGCCAATATCTCCTAGCCAAGCTAACAATCTACACTGAGGACCCTTATAAAATTGTTCATAAAGCTGGCCTTTATTTCTGCCAGTTTTAGGAACGTATTCAATTGAAACTAAATCCTCCGTTATTCCAAAGGTTTTACGTGAGTTAATTATACGTTGACGAATTGAAGATTGAGCATCCTTAGCCTCAAAGATTCTGCTAGAATATTTATAGTAAGCTTCCTTCTCCGAAAGTTTTTCTTCCCTTATTATTTGGTTTATGGACTTAAACACAGGGTTCAGTCTTAGATATATCTTAATCTCATTTTGTTCGCCATCCACCGTAGAACCGATATATTGCTTTTCCCCCTCATGGAAAAGAACAGAAGTATACTTCCAGCTTTTTCCTTCTTGTCGATATCGCTCAACTAACTCATAAACGGGTATATAATCATAGATACCTTTGAAATTTGGGATAACACCATAATCTTTTGCGTATATATGAATGTACTCTATATTTTTCTTTAATTTCTTGTCCTCACCACCCCCTGAAGCACCTGCAATGTTCTTCATATTTACAGATATAGTATTAATATAATTTTGTCGCCCGAAAACTTCATCCATTAACACTTTCAAGTAAGCTGACTCTTCGTCATCTATTTGCACGAAGATTGCACCATCGATACGAAGCAAGTTTTTTAACAGCTTCAAGCGCTGATACATTAGGTTTAGCCATATGGAATGCTCTACTCCATCATCGTAGTGTTCGAAGGCATTGCCTGTATTGTATGGCGGGTCAATGTAAATACATCTAATTTTACCTGCATAATGTTGCTCTAATGCTTTTAGTGCTAACAAATTGTCGCCGTGAATAAGCATGCTCTCGGCATTCGGGTCTCCGTAGCTGTATTCTGGATTTTCTATTAAAATACGTGGTTCGAGCTTGGGCTCGTCGCCCTTGCCAACCCAGGTAAGTTCTAGCTTTTGTAATTTTTGCTTGGCCATTAAGATTAAATATAGTGCTTAATCACTTTGTTTATGAGCTCTTTGTGACGTTGTTCAAGTAATGGCAAAGTCCATTCGTTGAACTGCATTACCCTTAACGAATTAGGGAAAACACTTACAGAATCTGAAAAATAGGCTTTCTTTTTTTCCAGAAAGTCTTTCCTGCCTAAAGCTGAGTTTTTACTCCTGGATATCAATAAGAGATTTCCTAACTTGTGTATATTTTGCTCCATATCGTCAGCAGTAAACAGTTTTACCCACTCGCTTTTGGTTGACGGATTTTGAGGAAGTATATGCTCAACAGAAAGCTTAGTAAATTCGGGAAATACGGTATTGTGGTCGTGCATCAAATGCTCCAACAGCAGTAATATATATTTGCCAAACCGTTTACGATAAATCTTGTCTCCTATATTTCTTTTTATGTCTTCTACAGAATAATCGAAGACAATCGAATCATTAATCAGGTCATTCGGCGTTTTGGCTTTTTCAATGGCTTTCAAGACATTGGCCATATTATTAATCCTTGATGATGGCCCTAACTGACATATCCAATCTGCACTGAATTTGTTGTTTAATCTGATTGTAAAGTCTAATAACTGGACGTGCTGAAATTTTTTGTAATAAGCGAGTAGTGGAGGTATCCAATCATTTGATGGTAAACCATACCACATTATAATAATTAAGTTTTGAAAAGCATTCGGAACCGCCGGCGGTAAATCTTCTAAAAAGATGACTTTTTTATAAATATCTGCGTATGAAAAAATTGCTTCAAAAGTTTCCTTGCCCTTTTTAAGCAAGGCCGGTTTAGCTTTATATATTTTCTCCTCAAATTCTTTGACGATATTCTCTCTGGCTTTCTCTTTTACATAAATGGTCCGGATAAACGATAACAGTCGGTTAAAGTCCTCGTTCCCCATTGAACTTTCTAACTCTTCCCAGCGCTCAGCCATCTTTATAGAATCAATTTCGCTTACCTCTCCTAAGTTTAAAGATTTCAGTATGTCTGCATTGGTCAATGGAACTCCGCGACTGTTTAAAATAGTAAACAATCTAAAAGCGTCTTCTAATTCTTCTGAAGCCACATAAATGACTATAACGTTATTGAAAAGATGTTTTGCAAACTTTTCAATATCCGCCTGGGCTTTATCTGAAAAATATTCGTGAATGGCTAATACTCCAGAAGCCATATTGGAGATTGACAGATTTTTTATTTCCGCCTCGATTTGCAGCTCACTAGTTAGCTGCGTGCCTCCAGTTTGCTTAATATGTTTCTGAATAAATGTTTCAACCTTATCCCTGATTTTATAGACCATGCGTAGCCTCTCGGGGATTTGCTCAAATTCATCTTCTTGCTGATAGATAAAATTGCAACAGCTCTTTTTCAAACCATCTTTTTCTGCTAAATCACGTATGACAGCCAAAATCAGCAAAATGGTAGTCATTCTTTGCTGACCATCTAGCAGGTCATATTCGTTATATACTATTTCGGCACCATGAACCGAATCAGTAACAGAACGCTTTTGTAACACCAAGGAGCCCAAGAAGTATTCAGAATCCGGATTATTTTCTGCTGCAAAGAAAATATCTTCCAGAAGTTCTGTGATGTTGTCTGATTGCCACACATAGGAACGTTGGTATTCTGGAATCCGAAACCAAAAATCCTTAAAGACTTTTTGAATAGTTACTTTTTCAGTTTCGATTTTACGCTTGGTAGCCATTTTCATATTATATTATTTTCCATTTAAATGTAAACAGTTCCTTCTGTTCAATCTTTTGATTCAACATTTTCTCTGTACTGGTCAATATCACTTCTTTCTTTTCATCAATATCGTCCTGAGCCACAAACAAAGTCTGACGCTTTTCACTTCGGCGTTTCTCCAGCTCCTTTATTTGCCGTTGCGCTTTTACCTTCGCTTCTAAATTAAGCTGTTTTTTTGCTTCTGCTTTACGTAGCTTGATTTCGGCATCCAGGTCGCGGATTTCCTTCTCCAGACTGATTTTCATATCAGTGGCCCATTGCTCGAGCTTATCCATTTCTTCATCGAAGAAATCGCGGTTCCGGTTGGCGTTGACGGCAATTACTCCCTGTTTCTGTTTAAAAATCAGTTTTGAAAGTTGGTTTAACACATCGTTGGTTACGTCGATTTTGTTTTTTTCTGATGCCGTAAGGGAGAAAAGCCTTGCTGCAACCTCGCTCTCTATTACTTCTCCGTCGTCGGTATAGCAAGCTAACAGAAGGTAATCTTCTTCCTCAAAGGAATTGATTGATAAATGTTGCGCCTGTAACCAGCCAGACTGATCGACCAAATCCTCGAGTACGGTTATTTTTGTCGGGGTATGAGTATAATCGAAAACAAGCTCTTTCCGAGGGGTCGCTTCTTGTTTGCAAGCCGCAAGAATGCGTTGAGCTAACTTGTGGCCGATTCTGAAAATATTGGTGTCGTCAGGTACGTAAATGTCAGACTTTTTTTGGCCCTCCTCCGGGCTTAGAATCATGTATGGCCCCTGATTGATATTCTCGTCAGGGAAAGGATTTTTAAGCAGTTTAAAAGAATAATTATCGTCGTTAAAGCTTGCAAAATTCTTCAAGTAGTACTGCGTTGTGCGCCAAAGCTTTTGCTCGAAAGCGTTTAGATTTGCCTTACTAAGAGAAAGATTGGTTTTCAGCTTTTCTTTTACCTCTTCGTCAAAGTTTTCAGTTAACAGTTCTCTTACCGCTTGTATCTTTTCAGAAATCTCCGGTTTTAGTTCATTTTGCAGGTCATCGAAAGCTTGCTTTATGGCTTCAGGAGTTCTGCAATTCTGATAGATGTGTGCGATACGTTTTTCAAAATCTACGCCGTTACCAATAGCGCCGAGAATTTCGTCACTAGAACCAAATACGCCATCAAAAATCTGGAATTTCTCTTCAAGAAGCTCATACACCCGTACATCGGCTGCGTTTAAGTTGTTTATAAAGTTTACGACGACAACATCGTGCTTTTGACCGTATCGATGGCAGCGGCCGATACGCTGCTCTATTCTCTGGGGATTCCAGGGCAAGTCGTAATTGACAATCAGTGAGCAGAATTGAAGGTTTATCCCTTCGGAGGCAGCTTCGGTGGCAACCATAATAGTTGCTTCGTTTCTGAAATAATCAACTAAAGCAGCTCTTTTATCGGCAGTTGGAGAACCAGTAATTTTGTCGGTTCCCTTATGCTCCTTCAACCAATCTTTATAAATGGCGTTTGACTTTGCATCGTTATTGGCTCCATTGAATTGAACCACTTTATCTGCATAGCCCCTTGCTTCTAATAGATTAGTAATAAATTCCTGAGTCCGCCTGGATTCTGTAAAAATTAACGCCTTTTGATTAGCCCCTAACTTTTCAAGTTCCTGAAATCCTTTTTTAAGCGCAATAAATAAATGTTCTGCTTTGCTGTTTTTTCTGATTGTATGAGCGAGAGTCCTGAACTTTTTCAAGTCTTCAATTTCCGCTCTAATATCTTTTAGGTCTGCTTCTGTGTAGACAACTTCTTCGAAATCATTACCCTCTTCTGATTCGTCGCTTGCCCATTCATCCTCAACTTCTTCCAGCGATTCATAATCTTCTTGTATATCGTTGAACAAGTTCGTTTCATTCTCTACAACAAGATTTTCGAGCTTCTTTACGAGCGCATCGAGCGTTCCGTAGATAGCATAACTAGAAGACGCAAGCAGTTTCCTCAATATCAGTGTCATTAACTGACGCTGACTTGAAGGGAGGGCAAATAACCTGGGCCTTTGCAGATATTCGGAAACCCCCAGGTAAAGTTGCTGTTCTTCCTGTGTGGGAGAGAACTCTTCGCGTATAGCTCTACGCTTTGTGTAATTGATATACTCCAGCACATGGCGACGAAGCGTTCTTTTGCATATCGGCTTTAACCGGTTCTTTAGCTCATCATAATCGCCTTCGTCCAAACGCTTACTGTATTGGGTTTTAAAACTTTTCAAGTCGCCAAATACATAATCATCAATGATACTTACCAAGCCATACAATTCTAACACCGAGTTTTGCAAAGGTGTTGCTGTTAGAAGTACCTTCTTTTTATCCAGCAACGCTTCTTTAATAGTATTGCCTATTTTGTTCGAAGCTTTATAGACGTTTCTCAAACGGTGTGCTTCATCAATGATTACTAAGTTCCAACGAGTCTGTTCCAAATAGGCTGCCTTGTTTCGGGCAAACTGGTAGGAACATATAATGATATTATTTTTCGAGTTAAAAGGATTTAAGTTTCCTTCCTTAATAGCCTGATTAAAAGATTTGGTTTCCAGAATTGTTGAAGGCAAGAAGAATTTATCAGCAAGTTCCTGGTTCCATTGCTTCCGGAGATTAGACGGACATATAATCAAGAGCTGGCGTTTACGCTCTGCCCACTGCTGAGACAGTATTATTCCTGCTTCAATGGTTTTTCCCAAGCCTACTTCGTCGGCTAAAATAGCACCGTTAGATAATGGTGATTGAAAAGCAAAGAGAGCCGCTTCTACCTGGTGCGGATTCAAATCCACCTGAGCATCTTGCAGGGAAGCTGTAAGCTTTCCTATATCATTAGAAGGCAATTGCCTTGTCAATTCGTACGCAAAGTATTTTGCGTGATACGAGGTTAAATTCATTATCCGGTAAAATCCCCTTAGATGTAAGCAGCTAAAACTACTTCTAAAACGTTATTTGCTAAAATAGGCTTTTTTAAAACATATTTGCAAAACTAGCAAAGCTTGCAGTATTTTATCTCTGCACCTTAACATATAATTAGCTTATTGTTCTATTTATCCCACGTAAAGCCACGAATTTTTATAAAAATAGATCCGCCCTGTGTCCCTAATGCTAAATTTCTTCTCTGCAATTTTGGTTTCCTTTCCAGTTAATTATGAAGGTTACTGATAAAAACCCTGATTATGTTATCTAAAAGAAGCTTCACGAAACAAGCAACTGTTAAATGAAACTGTCTAAAGCATTTCAGATTTAGTTGTCGCCCTAAAATAGCTAAATATTTACCATTAGTTATATGATTTTGTAAACTTTAGCCCTCTCGAAACAACTAAGCTTCCTTAGAACTTTATTTAACAGACATTGAATATAGCACAATTACGGGAAAGGTTTTTAATTCGCATTTCCATTTTGCTGCAAAATCGCCGCTTCCTTAGCAACTTGCTCAGCCTCTTTCCTTTTAGCTTCTGCCGCTTTCCTCAATTCTGTTTCAGCCTCTAATTTTGATACAACTGCTGCAGCCCTTTCCGGATTTTCATAATACAAAGAGTCAATACGACGATTCAAGTCAGGAAGCTGTTGTCTGAATATCCTGTATTTGACCTGATCTGCCCTTAAATCCTGGCTAATCTTATAACTTGCAAAACCCCATGCTAATCCTGCTACTGAAAGAAAAACCAGAACAATCAGGATAATCATCAAACCTTTTGACTTAGGCACGATATGATGATGATGCTCAACTGCAAATGATTTAGGTATTTCCTTCAGCTGTTTATCCAACTCTTCAATGGAAGCACTCCAAACATTCATGCTTCCGACAAATGATTGATAGGCTTTATCTAGTATCTTCTTTAAAACTCCTGTCTGCTCCTTAATATAATCCTGCGCCTCGAAATGTGATTGGTTAATTCTTTGATGTAAACTGTTTTGCTTGTAAACGTCGGCCCGGCTCGCTACACTCCTGGCCATGGACCTGCTCGACGAACTTGCCCGCACCGCTATCGATCCCGCCATGCTGGCGCAGGTGCGCGCATTGGTCGAGCAGCAGCAAGCGCAGCTGGCCGAGAAGGATTTCAAGATCACGGCCCTGACGCACGAACTGGCCTATCTG
Source organism: Pedobacter sp. (assembly GCF_045628745.1). Classification (GTDB taxonomy): domain Bacteria; phylum Bacteroidota; class Bacteroidia; order Sphingobacteriales; family Sphingobacteriaceae; genus Pedobacter. The sequence goes on along the minus strand of NZ_JAZQPU010000078.1, from coordinate 617 downwards.
AAGCGCATCCGCTACGGCAAGGCCAGCGAAGTGCTCACCGGCGAGCAGCGTTCGCTGTTTGAGGAGGCGCTCGACATGGACCTGGCCGCCATCGAGGGCGAGCTGGAGAAGCGGGCCAGCAGCAAGCCAGCGCGCAAGCGCGCCGGCCGCCAGGCGCTGCCGCCGGAGCTGCCGCGCATCGAACACCGTCACGAGCCCGCATCGTGCGCATGCGGCGGGTGCGGCGCGCACCTGGTCAAGATTGGCGAGGACGTCAGCGAACAACTGGACGTGGAACCGGCGCGTTTCTTCGTGCACCGCCACATCCGCCCGCAATATGCGTGCCGGGCCTGCGACACCGTGACGGCGGCACCCGTGCCGCCCGCGGTCATCGATGGTGGCTTGGCCGCGCCCGGCCTGCTGGCCTGGGTCGCCGCCAGCAAATATCTCGATCATTTGCCGCTGTACCGGATCGAGCAGATCGCCGCGCGCCAGGGCGTGCCGCTGGCGCGCTCGACGCTGGCACAGTGGATCGGCCGCATCGGCGTGGCCCTGCAGCCGCTGGCCGACCGCCTTGGCGAGCTGCTGCGCCAGCGCGCCTGCCTGCATGCCGACGAGACGCCGGTGCGCCAGCTCGA
>NZ_JAZQPU010000077.1:0-2837 GCF_045628745.1 Pedobacter sp. | reverse complement strand
AGAAGAAGTAAGCATGTCCCTGGTTAAAGAAAAGGAACTTAACCAGTTGAAAAGTCGCTTTGTTTCCATGGCTTCTCATGAATTCCGTACACCACTCAGTTCGGTTCAACTTTCAGCATCGCTGATTGAAAAATATGCGCAGCCTTTTAGCAACCCTAACATTACCAAACATGTGGGCAAAATAAAAAATGCTGTAGGGAACCTCACCACTATTTTAAACGATTTCTTGTCCTTAGAGCGTTTGGAAGCCGGTAATGTAGAACCTACCTTCACAACTTTTGACCTTGTTAAATTTTCTGAAGAAATTACTGAAGAAATGCAGATGATGGCTAAACAAGATCAGAACATCATTTACCAGCATACAGGTTTGCAAAGTGTAATTACGCTCGATCAGAATTTATTGAGGAACTGCATGATCAATCTGATCAGCAATTCTATTAAATATTCAGGGGAGCATACCTTTATAGAATTTAATACCGAAATTACCGATAACCAATGTATAGTGACCATTAAAGACAATGGCATTGGCATTCCAGAAGCAGACCAGGTACATTTATTTGAGCCTTTTTTCAGGGCAAATAATACAGGTAACATTCCTGGCACCGGGCTGGGCTTAAATATCGTATTGCGCTACGCCACTTTAATGCAGGGCAAGGTTCATTTTGAAAGCATCATTAACCAAGGCACCACCTTCATCCTTTCTTTTTCTAAATAATGAGTAAAACGACGATTCTAATTATAGAAGATAATAACGACATCAGAGAAAGCACTGCTGAGATTTTAGAACTTGCAGATTTTGAAGTGATACAGGCAAAAAACGGAAGGATAGGCGTAGAGCTTGCCACCAAACATTTACCCGACCTGATCTTATGTGACATCATGATGCCGGAGCTGGATGGTTATGGCGTTTTATTTCTACTTAATAAGAACCCGCAGACTTCAGCGATTCCTTTTATTTTTCTAACGGCCAAAGCAGAACGTTTAGACATGCGCAAAGGAATGGAAATGGGGGCTGATGATTACCTCACCAAACCTTTTGACGATGTTGAACTGCTCAATGCCATTGAAAGCAGGTTAAGGAAGAAAACAAAACACCAGGCTTTTTACAGCAAATCCCTGGATCAGATTTCTGGCTTAATCAGCCATGCCTCGGGCTTAAAGGAGCTGCAGAAACTTATTGCCGAGCGCAAGTTAAGGCACATTAAGAAAAAGCAGGTGGTTTATTATGAAGGTGATGCCGTAACAGGTATTTTCCTGGTCATCCATGGAAAGATCAAAACGGTAAAACTTACAGAAGATGGCCGTCAGCTGATGACCGGCATTTATACTGATGACCAATATTTTGGCATCCCCTCGCTCTTGCTCAACGAGCCTTATGCTGAAACAGCAGAAGCTATGGAAGACTCTTCTATTTGCCTGTTGCCAAAAGACATGATGGAAGATTTGCTGGCGCAGTATCCTGATATCGGCAGACAGTTCATCAAAATTTTGTCTAATAATTTAATGCAGAAAGAAGAACAGTTGATGCAGCTGGCCTACCATTCTGTGCGTAAACGCTTGTCGGAGGTTTTAATCCGTTTGTCGAAACAAGAGAAATCCATCGAGCCATTGCTCCTTAAAGTTTCCAGAGATAATTTGGCAGCCCTGGCTGGCATGGCTACAGAAACCGTAAGCAGGATACTCAGTGACTTTAAAGATGAAAATATCATTGAAAGAAAAGGAAGTCAGATTCAAATTCTGGACCTGCACAGGTTGCAACAAATGAAAAACTGATCAACATCATATTTATGATTGACTAAACTCATTCTCCAGATTAGGCTAGCGAAGTACTTTTGAGCTATAAATGATCAAGCATGAGAGTAGTAGCCTATAGTATAAAATCTTTTGAAAAAGAGCCACTGGCCATAGCCAACCATAAAAAACATGAAATTACTTTAATTTCAAACTCTTTAAGTGAAGATACGGCTGCGTATGCAGAAGGTAAAGAAGCCGTTATTGTTTTTAATGATGACCTTGTCAATGAAAGTGTCATTGATAAGCTGGCAGATTTGGGGGTTAAGTATATTGCTACCCGTTCCACGTCAATTTCTAATATTGACCAGCAAGCAGCCGCTAAAAGGCATATCAAAATTGCCAGTGTACCCACTTCGGCTTTAGCAGAACATGGTCAAGCATCTTTGTCGATGATTCTTGCCACCGTAACTATCCAGAACCTTGATAAATGGTCAACTAAAAGTTGCCTGGGTAATTCATGCATTTGCGCTAATTCATGTGACAGATCTCATCACTAATTTATTAATTTTATGAGCAGCAAAGAATTAACCGACAAATATAATGTAGCCGCCCCTCGCTATACCAGTTATCCAACTGTTCCTTATTGGGATGCGGATACCTTTAACAAGGAGCAATGGAAACAAGCCGTTAAAGCCTCTTTTACACAAAGTAATACCAAAGATGGAATCAGTTTATATATCCATTTGCCCTTTTGCGAAAGCCTCTGCACTTATTGTGGCTGCAACACCCGCATTACACGTAACCATGCAGTAGAAGATCCTTATATCCTTACCGTATTGAAAGAATGGGGACTTTATGTGTCACTTTTACCTTCAAGACCCCGTATAAAAGAATTACATTTAGGTGGAGGTACACCCACTTTTTTTAGTCCGGAGAACCTCAACAAGTTAATCAGTGGAATATTTGAACTCGCTGATCGCCATGAAGAAGCAGAATTTAGCTTTGAAGGACATCCTGGTAATACCAGGAAAGAACACCTGGATACCTTGTATGCCCTGGGCTTTAAAAGAGTAAGCTTCGGCATCCAGGATTTTGATCCACAG
>NZ_JAZQPU010000076.1:0-22793 GCF_045628745.1 Pedobacter sp. | reverse complement strand
CTAAATAGGGGCTGGATAAAACAGAAGGGGTGCCACCGCCAAAATAGATACTGCCTACTTGTTCGGTAATGCGGTTTTTCTTTAGAATAAGTTCTTTGCAGATTGCATCGGTCATCTCTTCTGCGTATTTCAGGGAGGTGGTGAAGTGAAAGTCGCAATAGGTGCATGCTTTCTTGCAAAAAGGGATGTGGATATAGATGCCAGCCATAGGGCAAAGGTACTGGATATTGTGAGTTAGAGCATTGCAAAATAATAAATATTGAAGTGTTTGCATTCTAACTTATATTGCCAATAGAGTTATAATGGTTTTTTTTAAGGGTGTTCATTTTTTTCGCTGTTGAAAAGTATTTTTTTTTAAAATCTTTTGATAAAGATATATTTATATATTTGTCAAAAAGTGACAAGCCTTAAAAGTCCCACAATGAGCAATTTTAAATCAGAATTAGGCCAATATCTAAGAGAATTGAGAAAAGGAAGAGATGAAACACTTCATCAAGTGTCAAAGAGAACTGATATTGATTCTCCGATGCTCAGTAAAATTGAAAGAGGAGAAAGGTTACCAACAGCTGAACAGTTGAAGCGTTTAGCTAAATTTTATAATGTGTCTGAAGCTAATTTGAAAGTGAAGCATACTGCCGAAAAGATTTTGAAAGAGTTTGGTGCAAATAAAATTACTTACGATGCGATTCAACTTGTCAATGAACAATTAACGCCTTACGTAAATAAGTCAAAAGAGAAATAATAGTGAAACAGAAAATCAAAAGTCTTATTGTTTATTTCATTGGAAGTTTAAGACCTAAAGAAAAGAATATTCCTATACAGGATTTAAGTGTTTTTTTCTCTGTTCTGCTTGCAGTCTTCGCTTTGAGAAAAAAGCAAAACAAAACAGTAGAGATGAAAATCTCTTTTGCAAATTATCAGTTTGAGTATAAATCTGAAATTCAACTAGTTGTAGAAAGATTTCCACAATTAGTTAAAAGCTTTCTTTCAACGGAATCTCAACTCCGCGCTGAACTACTTTTATCTATATTCCAAAAACTGGAAGTAGTTTTTGAAAATGATGATGATGATATTGACAATATAATTTCTTGGTCATACCAATTTTTAAAAAAAGATTTGGAAAAATCTGCATTCAGAAGAATTGGAAAAAACAACGTGAAAATTGAAGACTCTGATTTGCTTTTCACTACACAATTTTTCACAGACAAATACATGGTGAAATATTTAGTTAATGAATCCTTGTCAGGTTTTGATAAAAATAATATTCAAAAGGTTACTGTAATTGATTCGGCTTCTGGTGGCGGTAATTTCTTGAACTATTCTTTTGATTGCCTTTATAAACTTTATAAAAAGTCATACCCCAATTGGTCAAATCAAAAGATTGTTGATACGATATTAAATAACTCAATTATTGGTTATGACTTGGATTCAAATCTTTCTAAAATAGCTGCATTGTCATTATTTGTTAAGGCTGCTGATTATGCAATTCCTCAGAAATCGACTTTGATTAAGATTTACGGTGGAGTTCCAAACGACAAGTTCGGTTTCCTGAACCCGTTTGTTACGTCAGACTCAATAAACGGAACAACTTTTAGATTCGAATTAGATAGGCTCAATAAAGAGGATAAGATAAAAGTATTTGTCACGAATCCTCCATTCATGGGCAAACGGGATATGGAGATTTCATTGAAAAATTATTTGCTTGCGAACTATCCTGAAAGTAAAGGGGATTTGTGTGTGTCTTTTATTCAAAGGACTATTCAGTTGATGAATGACAGAGATGTTTTAGGTGTCGTTTCTCAAAATAACTGGATGTATTTGTCATCACTTAAAGATTTCAGAAAAATGTTTTTAGAGAAGCAAACTTTAAAAGAGTGTGTTGATTTAGGGAGCAATGCATTTGAGGATATAAACGGAGAGAAAACGAATGTTGCATTGTGTGTTATTGGAAATTCTGAAATAAAAACATCACGTTTCTATAATTTAAAATTCAAAAATATTTCCGAGAAGAAAAGCTTGTTGGTGCAAAAGAATATACCAGATGATTTAACATACGAATTAAATCAAAATAGGTTTTTGAAAAACAGTCTTTTTGAATTCAACTATCAACTAGAACATCGCTTTGAAAATATTCGTGGATTTCAACTCTACTCACAGTTCGCAAACCCTATGCAGGGAACTTCGACAGGTAACAATAAAGAGTTTGTGAAATTTGCTTGGGAAGTAAATGGAAGTCCTGATTGGAAATTAGTTAGTAAAGGTGGTGGATTCAGTAAATGGGCAGGCTTGAATTATTATAAAGTTCATTGGGGAGAAAATGCTGAAGTCATAAAAGCAAATAAAGGGAGTGCATTGCGAAACATTGATAAGATCCCAACAACTCAACTGGTGTACAGTGATACTGGAACATTAGGGTTGAATGTAAGAGTTTTAAGAGATAATCAAGTCTTCATTGCATCTGGTCCAGGAATTCAAGTTTTGTATGGAGATAAATATGCTCATCTTGCTTTCCTTAATTCAAAGATTGCAACTTTCCTCCTGAAACTTATTAATCCCAAATTTACAATTAGTGCAGGTTATATCTCTAAAATACCAGTCGCGAAAAATATTTTGGATTCAAAATTCATTGCTGAGAAAAGTAAAGAATGTCTAGAGTTGAAAGAGAAGTATTTGAAGAGGAAATTGCCTAACTTTGAATTTGAACACTTCAATTATTCAGTTATTAGTAAACTTAATTCTTATATTGAGAAATTAATCATTGATGATATTGAAAGCGATTATCAACGGCTTTTATTAGAATCCCAAATTGAGTTAGAAATCAGAAAACAATATAGTTTCAATTTGAAAGAATTGAAAGAAGTAAAAAATGTTGTTGGTGAGTCACCATTTTTCAACAGGAAAAAAGTTCTAAAAATCAATTCAGAACAGTTGGATTTTCTTTTATCTTCCAATATTGATTTGAATTGCTTGTCAAGAAGCAGGGCAATCAACGGTTATTCAGTTGGTAGTGAAAGTGTGTTTGAAGATTTATCTTACAAACTTGATGTAAACCCTAAACCTCTTTTTGATTTTATAAAGAAGAATATATCTCATTTTAATATTACAAAAATAAAATATTTTAATGATTTGTTACACAAGATTATTTTAAACGAGTTAGGTGTTAAGAAAGTTTCTATTTATAAATTTGAGGTTTTTGATTTGACAAAGTTGATCGAATCAATAAAATTAAAATATACTTTCCTAAATGAACAAAAGGATTTGACTGAACGAATTATTTCAATTATCCAAACACATCATAAAGTTAGCTTTTTCAACAAACCTTTGGTTTCTTATTCTAAAGAATCTTTAACAGTTGGACAAATACACAATGGATAAAGCGTTAGAGATATATGGTTATATTTTGAAAGGGCACCTTTCAACGCATTTTTCAAATCAGCAAAATGCCAATCCAATTGAACTCAATAAAGAAAGGTTCAAAGTTAAAGCAATTTTTATTGCTTCAGTTTTTTTTGTGAAAAATAATTCTGAAAGTCACGGTTTTGGAATTGTTTCTGCAACGAATCATTGGTTAAGAAGTTCATTTGGTACTGAGAATTTATTTTCAACAGTCATCGATAGTTCAGATGAAGGATTAATCAAATTGGTTGATGAGAGTTTTTGTAAATTGATAGACATTGAATCGATAGATGTTCCTTCACTTTATGAAACGCTTTTGGGTATTGAAACCGGCGATGAAATCAACGGAACGAAAATTTCTGCGGTTAAGAATTATAGAAATAAGCTAGGTAGCTACTACACACCTAAAAATTTAGCCAAATCTGTGACTGAAAAAACTATCAATTCCTTTTTTGAATTAAATTTTGGAAGTGTTGATAAAGAATTTTTGAAGGAAATTACTTCAATAAGTTTTGCTGATTTTTCTTGTGGTGGAGGCAATTTTATAATTGCAATAATTGACTATTTTGAAGTTCTCTTAAAAAACTGGAATATTGAAGAAGAAAAACAATTAGAAGTTCTGAAAGAAATTGTTTTAAATATTTATGCATTTGATGTCGATTGCTTGGCTTTGGAAGTTGCAAAGCTGAATTTACTTTTGAGAATCAAACAAGTTTCACTATATAAATTGCTGAATGAAAGATTTATTCATGCAAATTTTTTATTGCAGTCTGATTTTAAAATTTCTGATCAGCAAAAAGCTGATATTTTTTCAAGTGGATTTATCTACCATGAACAACTCGGTGTGAACAAGGAAAAATTAAGAAAATATGATGTTATTTTAGGAAATCCACCTTGGGAGAAAATAAGATTTGAGGAAAAGAAATTTTATGCCCTATATGAAAATTCAATTTCTTCGAATCATTTCAAATCAAGCCGAATTAAAGAGATTGATGATATCGAATTGAGCAATTCAAAGTTGGCGGAATATTCAAAAGATTTCAAGCTTGAAATTGAAAAAGCGAAATCTGATTTAAAGAATAATTCTTTTTTTTCTTTATCGAACAATGGAGAACTGAATACTTACGCTTTATTTACTGAGGCTGCCGTAAAGTTGAAAACTAAAAGAGGTATTGTTGGTTTGATTTTGAAAAGTGCTATTGTAACAAGTCAAGTTAATCAAAAAATCTTCAAGTATCTGACAAAAGAAAATCTTGTTATTTCTATTTACGATTTTATCAATCGTAGAAAAATTTTCAATATTGATAGTAGGGAAAGATTTTGTTTTTTGCTTTTGGGCAATTCAAAAAGTGAGAAGTTTCGTGTTTTAATGAATCTCAGCGAAGTTTCAGAGATTGAGAAATCCGAATCTATAATTAAGTTATCTTACGATAGTTTAAAATTACTGAATCCACTTACAGGAATGCTTCCAAACTTCTCAAGCAAAGAAGAGGTTGATTTTCTTTTGAAGGTTTCTTATGACTTTCCATTTTTCAAAAATATTTATAATAATGTCAGATTTGGAAGAATCGTTCACTTTACAAGCCATGCGAAGTTCATCACTAAAAATAAAGCAGATGATAATATTCCGATTTACGAAGGGAAATTTTTTAATCAGTTTGACGGTAAATTTTCAGGATTCAATGGAGTGCCAGATGAATTGAGATACGGCAACAAATCTTCTTCGCAAAATTTTGAGGAGGTAAAAAAAGCTATTTCAGATTATTTTCCTCAATCGAGATTTTTTATTGATGCTGAAAAGTGGCTACAACTTTCAAAAAATCATAACGAAAGATTTATGTTGGCTTGGAGAAGTTTGACTTCTGCAACTAATACGAGAACCTGTATTGCAACGGTATTGCCTTTTTTTCCTGCATCACAATCTGTTCAGTTCTTAACTACAAATCCAAATGACTTGCTGTATTTATCAGGACTTTTTAATTCGGTTGTATTTGACTTTATTTTGAAGAAAAAATTAAGTGGAATCGATTTGACCCAATCGCTTATTAAGCAAATTCCTGTCCCGAGAATTGAACAAATCACAAATAATATGATTTTTAATGGTAGCAAGGCCACCATTAAAAATCATATTTCGTCACTTGTGTTTTCTCTCTTAAGGAACGATGCTCGTTTGAGTCCACTCTTTGAGAATTTGGAATTGATAGATAAAGTTGAAAACCAAAGTAAATTTGAAATCGTTAGGAGGATCGATTTGCTTTTTATGGTCCTTTATAAGTTGAGTGATCCAGAGGTTGAACTGGTGCTTGCTGAATTCAATAAGCAATATTCACAAGAGGATTTAAAATGGTTTAGGAAACAGTTAAGCAATATATCCAAAACTCAATGGGCTGGTACCATTCTCAGCCCATAACGAAGATAAATCCTTTAATTTTTCAACTTCATTATCATCAAGTACTTCCAGTTTATACTGAGTGGGTGTTAGTCTAGTAAAGAGCAAAATCTTGTTTTGGAAAGCTCCCAAAGTTCCTAATTTAGGTCTCGTTATATCTGTAAATTTATTTCCGCTATCAGTTTCTCCATAAAAGTTTAATCTCCAAGATCCATTATTTGTTGTATAATGTACCTGATTGCCTTTGTAAAGATCACCTGCATATTCAACATCGATTTGAATTGGGTGAGTGTCCGTATCTGGATTTATGCCAAAAAAAGAAACACTTCCGCTAATTGAATTTCTATTAGGAAGTCTTCCTTTTTTTGAAAGACCAACGATGTTTCTTGCAGCACTTGTCATTACACCCGTTTGAATCCACATTGAACCCGAATTCAAAAATATATTTTCTTCAACGATATTTACATCGTTTGAATTATCTTGCTTAATATATTCTTTTTGCGTAGCAGATTTCTTAAAGCCCTTTGGTGGTCGTTTCGCTTTAACTTTACCAAACAATTCGAGAAGCCTTTTGTTTGCTTTTATTTCTTGTTGCCCAAACTCTTTGTTTATTTTATTGCTTTTCGCTCTACTTGTCGCTTCAGGTAGAACAACATTACTTTCAATAAGAACTTCTAAAACTTCTTGGGTTAGAAGTTGACAACTTGGGTGTTCTTGATTTATTATTGTATTAAAATGATCGTAAATATTTGATAAGAACTCATGGCCGTTTTTGTCATCACTTTCAAAGTCAACGCAAACTGAGGCTTCAATGTTTTGAAACAATCCACTTTCGGTCAGGTTGGAAGAACCAATTATTGTTCTTGTTGTTACATTACTCTCAAAAGCGTAGAGTTTAGTATGATAAATTATGTTGTTTGGTGAGTAAATAACATAAGATTCAATTTTGTGTTCAAGCAGTTTTTCTAACGCTTCCTTTGAAGTTGCGTTAAGGTTTACACCCACATACAATTTGATTTCTCCTCCAGTTTGTTTGAAAGCTAACATTTGGTCAATAATATTTTTGAGTCCACTGGTGCTGACGAAAGCGACAAAGGCATTGAACGAACTGTATTTTTTACTTTCTAATGAGTCAATTATAAAATTTCCCGCTGTTATATCACTGTCAGGGTCTAAGCCTTGTCCTATAAATTTAATTTCCATATATTACCACTTGTCTTATTTTTTAATTTTTAAAGATAAGATTTTTAATTAATGAATTTTCTTACATCTTTCCATTAGGCAGATTAATCGCCTACCTAATTAAACTTTAATTAATTTTATGTACCTTCAGAAGTAACTAATTGTTGATTGCAAGATAAAATAGGTGATAAATCTTATAATTTATGTGGGGAAGAGGCGGTATAAACCAAATCTGTATGAGATTCTTGGAAGATGGGGAAATTTTAATGCTCAGTGTATAACATAAACTTTATTGTAATGATTGTGTAATTACTTTAAATATTGTAGACTTTCTTATCTGTTACTTTGTGTATAGTTATGATACCGAGTGAAGGTTTAATACCGGCCATGTTGTTAGGCTGTATAATTTAGAATAAGCGAATAGATTGTATTTCTATATAGAGTGCAAAGATAGGGAATAGGAATTTGTTACGTTATAGGGCTGTTGAAATTAAAGGTTCAAAAATTATTGATTTACGGTACACCAATAAGTTCAGTATCTTTGATTGATGCCCGACAGAGAAATACTGATAGAAGATTTTACCGCCGACCAGCTGAGTCCTGTTTTTATTGCCAAACATGCTGAACATCCTGCAGATCCGGAACTGAATGATTTTTACGACCTTCGGCCCGTTGATCCTGAATTGGGTTACTGCCTTTTTATTTCTCGTCCGGGTACTGGAAAAACAGCTTATGTTACAGTAAACCTTGATCATAAAACCTTAAGACTAGGCTGTGATTGTGACGAAGAAGGCATAAAATTGTGTACTCACCAGGCACAGGTACTTTTTAACCTGATGCGCCGTGAAGAGCTGCGGGTATTTTTTGATACGCCATTGAGGCATGAGAAAATGCGTGTGGTGGCTAAAGAATATGGGCTGGAAAAGGAACCTCAATTAGATGATTTCTTTCAGGTAGAATACCAAAACAAGGGTATCGTTATTACGCCAAAATCAAAAGAGCTTTTTAAGGTTAATACGGAGAGCAAGCGCTATATCACTGAAAATTTACTGCCACAGCGTAAAAGCCTGCCAAAAGATTCTATGGCAGGCAGTCAACGCCGTATTGTAATTTTTAGAAAGCATAAATATTACAGTCACTTTTATATTGAATTATATGAAGGTGAAAGCACGCTGAATGGTAAAATTAAGAACCCATTGGTTTTAGTTAATCCATTGGACCTGATATGGAAGGCAGAAGATGCTGATGAACTGAAGTTTTATACGGCAGTTTCAAAATTCCAGAATAACTATGATGGAGAAAGGTCAGCCTCTGACATTGATGCACTGAAAGCTTTGGTCAAAAACCCATTGGGCTTGGTCTTTTATGAGCAGAAGGAAGGAGCAAAATCAGTGAGTGCCAGCACACTTTTGCCCATGAATTTGAAAGCGCTCCATTTGGATATCCGTATTGCGGTTAGTCAGCGTTCTTCCTTTTATGAAATAACAGGGCAGCTTTACCTGGAAGAGCGGGCTTATGACCTGGAGAAATTGCAGGTTAAATTCCATTATTTCCTGGATTACAACAAGACCCTTTATTTAATAGATCAGCCTGATTTTTTAAGGATGATTGATTTCTTTAAAAAGCACAACAATAAAATCCTGATTCACCAAAGTAAATTCGAGGAATTTCAACGGACTATATTGGCTAAGTTAGAAAACAACATCCATGTTTCTTATGCTTATTTAAAAGCGGCTACTCCAAAGCAGCTGCAGGAAAATAGTTTTGACATCCCTAATGAAACACTGATTTACCTCTCTGAGGAAGGTGATCATATCCTGATTACGCCAGTGGTTAAATATGGGAATGTGGAAGTACCTGTGCTATCTAAAAAGACAATCTATGCTATCGACAGCCGGGGAAAACCATTTACCGTATCTCGCAATGAGGTGCTAGAATTAAAGCTCACCTCCATTTTGCTTCGTCAGCATCCCCATTTTGAAGAGCAGCTGGATGAAAACAACTTTTACCTGCATAAAACAAGGTTTTTAGATAATGGCTGGTTCCTCGATGCTTTTGAAGATTGGAAAAAGGAAGGCATTACGGTTTTAGGTTTCAATGAACTCAAGAACAATAAACTTAATCCGCATAAGGCTAAAATTGAAATCAAGGTATTGAGTGGCCTTGATTGGTTTGATACTTCGATTGAGCTTAAATTTGGTAAAGAAAAAGTAACCTTAAAATACCTGCACAAATCTATCAGAAATAAAAGCAAATTTGTGCAGCTGGGTGATGGAACATTAGGGATTTTGCCCGATGAATGGATAGAGAAGTTTTCAAAATATTTTAATGCAGGGGAAGTAACAGAAGAAACCATCCGCACCCCTAAAGTGAACTTTTCTAGCATTGCGGAATTGTATGAAGAGGAGTTTTTGTCGAAAGAAGTGAAGCTGGAATTGAGTATGCTGAATTCCCGTCTGGAAAACTTCGAATCTATTACGCAGGTGCAAACTCCCAAAGGGTTAAATGGGGAATTGCGTCCTTACCAGCAACAGGGATTAAACTGGCTGAACTTCTTAGCGGAGTTCGGTTTTGGCGGCTGTTTAGCTGATGATATGGGCTTAGGGAAAACTATCCAGGTCATTGCTTTTATCCTTTTACAAAAAGAACAGGATAAACACCAACAGGCTTCTCTGATTGTAGTGCCTACCACTTTAATCTTCAACTGGCAGGCAGAATTGGCAAAGTTTGCACCTTCCTTAATGGTGCTTACCGTTTATGGAACGGAAAGACCCACGGATAGTGAAAGCTTTAATTTATATGATGTAGTGATTACTTCTTATGGAACGATGTTATATGACATTAAATACCTTAAGAAATATACTTTCAGCAGTGTGTTCCTTGATGAATCACAAACGGTTAAAAACCCTTCTTCGCAGCGATACCAGGCTGCGGCATTACTCCGTTCGCGAAACACAATAGTCATAACAGGGACCCCTGTTGAAAACAGCACCTTTGATCTATATGGACAGTTGTCATTAGCCAATCCTGGGCTTTTAGGGTCTCGGCAATTTTTTAAAGACCACTATTCTACGCCTATTGATAAGTTTAAAGATATCAAGAGATCTATGGAACTGCAAAAAAAAGTGCGCCCGTTTATTTTAAGGCGTACAAAAAAGCAGGTGGCCACAGAACTTCCTGAAAAAACCGAGATGGTGATTTATTGTGAAATGGAGGAGGAGCAAAGGAAAGTGTATGACTCCTATCGCAATGAATATCGCAATTTCTTTTTAACGCATAAAGAAGAAGACCTATCTAAACACAGCATGCATGTTTTAAAGGGCTTAACGAAGTTGCGACAGATCTGTAATTCACCAGCCTTGATTCAGGAAGACCGGTTTTACGGCAATTCATCTGCTAAAATAACTTATTTAATGGAGGAGATTGAAAGTAAAAGTGGACAACATAAACTCCTGGTTTTTTCACAATTTGTCACCATGCTGGATTTGATCAAAAAAGAATTGCTCGATAGGGGGATTAAATTTGAATACCTGACCGGACAAAGTAAAAACAGGGCTGCAAAGGTGGCCTCCTTTCAGAATGATAAAAATATACGGGTATTTTTAATCAGTTTAAAGGCAGGTGGCACTGGTTTAAATTTAACGGAAGCTGATTATGTTTATTTAGTTGATCCCTGGTGGAATCCTGCAGTGGAAAATCAAGCCATCGACAGGAGTTACCGGATTGGGCAGAAGAAGAATGTAATTGCGGTAAGACTGATTTCTCCTGATACTATAGAAGAAAAAGTGATGCGCCTGCAGGAAGCAAAAAGAGATTTGGTCAACGACTTGATTAAAACCGATAAAGACACTTTAAAACAACTTTCAAGGAAGGATCTTTTAGAATTGTTTAATTAGCTAATAATAACTTAGTTTTGCAGTATTGAAGACCCTCATTCTATTTTTATGGCTGATGACAGGTGCCTGGAGTTTGCAGGCACAGGAGATTCCTGTACCTGCCATTAGTCCGGATACGCCTGCAAAAAAGTTAAATCCTTACCGTGTGGTAAAAGATTCAGCTTTTTATGCCCGACAAAAGTTCGTGACAGACTCTATTATTCACCATACCTGGATTTTAGACGATTCTTTATTAAGTAATACCCTCATCATGGATAGCATTATGAAGGCTAACCTTTCAGGCAAATCTACTGCTGCGCCATGGTACACTTTACATGGAAAAGGGAAAAAAGAAAGTTTATATCAAAAGGGAAAACCCTTGCCAAAAGGACAAGTATGGGTGTTGGCCTTTATTGCCTTTCTACTTTTGATTTTTGCGATCTTAAAAAGATATTTTTCTCGTCAGCTCTATACTATTGTTCAGGCATTCTTCAGCAATAGGGTTTTAAACAACCTTTATAAAGAGGATAATTTGTTTACTTCATGGCCATTTTTGCTCTTATTTGTGCAATTTGGCTTCGTTATAGGCATGTTTTTTTACATGGTTACCCAGTATTACCAGATCTCCTATGGTGCCGGCGGCTTTAGATTCTTCCTCACTATCTCCGTATTAATTTTGGGTCTTTATACCGGAAAAATTATTCTTTTGAAGCTTCTAGGGCATATTTTCAATATACAAAAGGTAGTACATGAATACATCATCATCCTGTATTTAAGCTACTTTAATTTATCCTTACTCTTTATTCCTTTGGTAGTTGCGTTTGCGTTATCATCAATAAGGTATGGGTTAAATTATATAATAATATCTTTGCTCATTACTGGATTAATCTTTACATTTCAATTCTTTAGGGCAGGGATAAATATTTTATCTCATTATCGGTTTTTAAAGGTGTATTTATTTTTGTACTTTTGTGCCCTCGAAATCTGTCCTATTTTAATACTAATCAAGGCAGTAGGTATTTAACGCTTAATAAGATAATGCAGGAAAACAAAGAAGATAGGTTACGCAAGGTAAAAAGTATTTTAATTACTTTACCTAAACCAGAAACAGAGAAGTCGCCTTATTTTGACTTGGCCAAAAAATTCAATCTTAAGATTGATTTCAGATCATTCATCCATGTTGAAGGAGTTCCTGCAAGGGATTTCAGGAAAGATAAAATCAACCTGGCTGACTTTACCGCTGTGGTTTTTACGAGTAGAAATTCTGTAGATCATTTTTTCCGAATTTGTGAAGAGATGAGATATGAAGTGCCTTCGGAATTGAAGTACTTCTGTATTTCTGAGTCTACAGCATTGTACCTTCAAAAATATATTCAATATCGTAAAAGGAAAATATTCTTTGGGAAGCAAACTGCTGCAGATCTTGCTGAAGTTTTGAAAAAACATGCCAACGAGAAGTTTCTTTACCCATGTTCTGACATGGCAACGGAAGATACGATGAAGTTTTTGCAAAAAAATGGCTATGATTTTACACCGGCAGTCCTATTTAAGACCGTAGTGAGTGATCTTTCTGACCTTGCAGAGGTGTTTTATGACGTAATTGCCTTCTTTAGCCCTTCAAGTATCAATTCTTTGTTTGTAAACTTCCCTAATTTTGCTCAAAATCATACCAGAATTGCTGCTTTTGGTTTAAATACTCATAAAGCTGTTACGGATGCAGGGTTAATTGTTGATATTGCCGCTCCATCGCCTGAAGCACCCTCTATGATTATGGCAATTGAGAATTATATCAAGAAATCAAACAAATAGCATTGTTTTTGAGGTATTTCTAAATTAGTTACGTTTAATGGTTGGTTTTACCAATGATTATTGATACAATTGCTTATAATTGTTTCAGTTACTATGAGAAAAATTTACCTTCTGGGAATAATAGTTTTCGCTATTTTCCTTTCAAGTATTACAACAAGCAGCAATGCACAATCTAAATGGGTTAGGGTTAAAAAGACTAAAGTTTATTCTCCCGGAGACCGAGATATGGCCTCCATTCCATCTGGTCAAACTTTTGTAGGCATTCCAAGTGATATTATGGATACCCTTCGTGCTTCAGGAAGAATGGTTTCTATTAGTGCCTTCTTCATGGACCGGACAGAAGTTTCTAACCGTCAATACCGTGAATTTGTCAACTGGGTGAGAGATTCTGTAGCCGTAACCATGTTAGGTCCAACGGTTGCTCCAAACTTGTTTAAACCAGTGCCTACCACAAAAGGTGGAGCCACGTTAACCGGTCAGCGCCAGATAGACTGGAAAAACGTTAAAAAGTATCTTTGGAGCTCTCGTGCTAATGGTTATGCAGAGAAGCTTAACGACATGTACTACAGTGGTGATGATGCTTTGTTAGGAAAGAAAGAAATTGATATCCGAAAATTACGCTATTCTTTTAGTTTTGTTAACATGGACCTTGCTGCGGCAGGAAGAAATGATCCTACTAAAAATCGCAGAGATTTTATCCAGAGTTATGTAGATAACCCTGATCCTTCAAAAGCCAACGAATTTCCTTCTATCAATGTTTATCCAGATACCTTAGTTTGGAAAGTAGATTATGGCTATTCTCAAAATGACCCTATGGTTAAGGATTACTTTAATAATCCAGCTTATAACGATTTTCCTGTTGTTGGTGTTACCTGGGAACAAGCCAATGCTTACTGCGTATGGCTAACCAGAAAATATCAAGGTAACTCAGGTTCACAGGCACGTCCAAAACTTGAATTCAGACTTCCAACAGTAGCAGAATTTGAATATGCTGCTAAAGCAGGAAATCAAAATGCCAAATATCCATGGAATGGCGATTTAGTACGCAATGCAGATGGACATCTCTTAGCGAACTTCAAAAATGACGCTGGTAACTATACACCAGATTATGGTTTGTTCCCTGTAAATGTAAGGTCTTATTCACCTAACGATTTTGAACTTTACAACATGGCCGGTAACGTAGCTGAATGGACAACTACAGCTTATAACCCTTCATCAGTAGGTTTATTACATGATTTTAACCCCAACTTTACTTATGTGGCCAGACCATCAGATAGCAAATACCTGAAACGGAAAGTGGTTAAAGGTGGCTCATGGAAAGACATTGCTTATTTCTTACAAAATTCAGTTTCGACATACGAATTCCAGGATCAACCTAGATCTTACATTGGATTCAGATGTGTTGCTTCTTACCCTGGTACTAATATTAAATAATCTAAACTCAGCTTAAAATGGCAGAACAAGTTAAATCTGATTGGTTACACAAAGCAATTTCCTGGGGAGCCAGCATTGTTATTATTGGCGTACTTTTTAAAATCCTTCACCTCGGTGGCATATGGGGAAATTATATTATAGGCTTCGGTCTGGGCATAGAAGCACTGTTATTCTTTTTAACAGGATTCTTTCCTCCTAAACCTGATCCGGAATGGAAAAGAGTTTATCCTGAGTTGAGTGAAGATTTTACTGGCGAGTTGCCTAAAACTTCTTCTCGTACAGTAGTAACTAATACACCTTCTTTCTCCAATACTGCGGCATTGGATAAAATGATGTCTGATGCTAAAATAGGACCTGAGTTAATTGAAAACCTTGGAACAGGGTTAAGAACTTTTGGTGACAAAGTAGCTTCGATCTCTAGAGTTGCTGATGCAGCTGAAGCCAGTAATGAATTTACCCAGAAAATTAAATCTGCTTCTGCAGGCTTTGATAATTTAAACCAGGCTTTTGGAAAAGCGACAGCTCAGCTGGTTGAAATGGGTCAAAATAGCGGTGATGCAAAAGCTTACCATGAGCAGGTAAATGCATTGGCTAAAAATCTATCTGCCTTAAATGCAGTTTATGAATTAGAACTACAGGATTCTACGGCACACCTTAAATCGATGAATAAATTCTATCAGAATCTTTCTTTAACCATGAACAACTTTAATGAGTCTATGGAAGATTCTAAACAGTTTAAAGAAGAAGTAGGTAAACTAGCGAAAAACTTGTCTTCTCTGAATGCTATTTATGGAAATATGTTGACTGCGATGAATCAACCACGTGTTTAATTTACTAACAGATCTATAATGGCAGGAGCAAAAGAGACCACAAGGCAGAAGATGATCAACGTCATGTATTTGGTGTTATTAGCTATGCTCGCCTTGAATGTGTCGGATACGATATTAGATGCGTTCAAAAATATAAATGATAGTCTGGAAGCGTCTAAAACAAATGTAAATACAAGTGTTGACCAGCTATTTACTTCATTTCAAAATACAAAACTTAAAGATGAGCCCGCAAGGGCACAGCCTATCTGGAATAAAGCTAACCAGGCTAAAGCCTATGCTACGAAACTTAATGATGCTATTGAAGCTTTAAAGCAACGATTTGAATCTGCAGGTAATGGTATAGATCCGGAGACTGGTGATTTGGTAGAGCGGGCAAACCAGGATATTGCTCAGGATATCATGATCAATCAAAAGGAAGGACAAAAATTACAAGTGATCATCAATGATACTCGTGAAAAGCTGATTGCTTTATTAAATCCTGAAGATCGCAAATCCGTAACCTTTACTTTGGAGGCTAAAGACGCTACTAAGCGTGTGAATGGCAAAAAAGAATGGTCTGATATTAATTTTGGCGAAGGAACACCCTTAACTGCGGCAAATACAATTCTTACTAAAATTCAAGCAGATACAAAAAATGCTGAAGCTGAGGTGGTGAAGAAATTATTCGGTAATATGGATAAATCACTGGTTAACTTAGATCAGTTTGCTGCGGTCGCTGTAGCGCCAACTTCTTATGTGGTGCAGGGACAACCCTACAAAGCAGAGGTGTTTTTAACCGCTAGTGATTCTAAATCTAGCCCGGAAATCAGGGTTGGTGGTCAGACCTTAACCATGAAAGATGGTAAAGGTACTTATACAGGGAGCACAGGTAGTGTGGGTGTTTTTAAATGGAATGGAATTATCCGTGTAAAACAAACAGACGGACAAATTAAAGAATACAGAACACCAGAACAAACCTACCAGGTTGCTAAACCTTCTGCAACGGTTTCTCCTGATAAAATGAATGTGATTTACGCAGGTATAGCCAATCCATTTTCTGTATCTGCTGCAGGTTTTCCTTTAGAAAGTGTAAAGGCAAGCATCAGCGGTGGAAGCATGAGTGGTGCTAATGGTAAATATACAGTCAATGTTGGTGGGAGCCTGATTGGCAAAGAAGTAAACATTAATGTAACGGCAAGTAATGCGGGTAAAACGGTATCGTTGGGCTCACAAAAATTCAGAGTTAAAGCATTGCCTACGCCTAAAGCCATGGTACGTGGTAAGTCTGGTGGTAGCGTAGAAGTAGAATGGTTGGAATCTGCCGGTCAGATGGAAACCCAATTAGACGACTTTGTTTTTGATGTGAAATACAGAGTGCTTCGTTTCTCTACTACTTTTATTAACCCCCGTTCTGATGCTGTATCGATTTCCTGCAGTGGTGCAGGTTTCAACGGCCAGATTAAAGGCGCCCTGAATTCTATAAAACCAGGTGCGACCGTAATTTTTAAAGATATTGTTTGTGAAGGCCCTGATGGTAGACAGAAGGTACTTGATAATATTACATTTATAACAAGATAACGATGATGAAAAACATATTGTATACATTCATTCTGTTGTCATTGTGCGCTACTTCTTTTGCACAATCAACAGCAAATAAGGAAAGTACAACTACTCCGAAGAAGATTAAAAAAGTAAAGACACCACCGAAAGATGGTTTCTCTGCGCGTATAGATGTAGATAGCAATAGCGTTGTTCCTTATGCTGATGTAAGAGAAGAGGATGTTTATTACTCGAAACGCATTTGGAGAGAACTTGATTTAACAGATTCTGTTAATGCGGTTTTAAACAATGACCAGAATAAACTGATTGAGATTTTTCTTACGGCCATTCAGAATGAAGAACTGACAGCCTATTCTCCAAAAGATACCACACAAGGTAAAGTTTTGGAAGATAACGACTCTTTCAAAATTGAACTGACGCCAGAGGAGGCTTTGCAAAATGCAAGGGGCTATTCTGAAGGTGTGCAGGACCCTATTACAGGGAAACTTTCACAGCCTAAATTGAAAAGGTTAAGACCTGATGATTTTACCCGTTACAGACTTAAAGAAGATTGGATCTTAGATATTAAACGTGCAGTGTTTGAGCCTAGAATCATTGGTATTGCACCTATGAAAATGGTTGAAGGTAACTGGCAGCCGGTATTCTGGATTTACTTTGATGAGGCCAGAGAGATATTAAGCAAAAAAAGGATGTTGAATCCCCTTAATGATGCTTCTGTAATGACCTATGATGATTTCTTTAACCGACGGATGTTCACCAGCACGGTGATTAAAGTAACTAACCCGGGCAATAAAACCATTATGGAAATTATTGGGACTACAGATCCTAAAGATCCCAGAGTAATTGAAGAATCTGAAAAGATTCAAAAAATGATGGAAAGCTTCCAAAGCAAAATGTGGAACTACTAAGGGTTTTCCTTATTAAAGTATTCCAAAAGTGTCTTCACCTGCGTTTTATTTAAAACTTCAGCCAGGTCCTGCTCTTCCGCCTCTTTAATTCGTTTAACCGATTTAAAGTGGCGCAAGAGTTTATCGGCCGTTGTCTTACCAATCCCGGCAATACTCTCCAACTCAGTCTTCAGTGTTCCCTGGTCTCTTTTCTTGCGGTGAAAGGTAATGCCGAAACGGTGAGCCTCATCACGCAGCTGTTGAATTACCTTTAAAGTCTCCGACTTTTTATCCAGGTACAACGGGAAACTATCTCCCGGATAATATAATTCCTCCAATCTTTTTGCAATACCGATGACGGTCACTTGCTTGTCGATCCCTAATTTCTTTAAGCTCGTCATCGCAGATGATAGCTGTCCTTTACCACCATCGATGATAATCAGTTGAGGCAAAGGTTGCTCTTCCTCCAGCATGCGCTTGTAGCGCCTGTAAACGGCTTCTTCCATGGTTGCAAAGTCGTTGGGTCCTTCTACTGTTTTTACGTTAAAGTGTCGGTAATCTTTTTTTGATGGTTTGGCATCTTTAAAAACCACAATTGCAGAAACAGGGTAAGCTCCCTGGAAGTTGGAATTATCAAAACATTCAATATGCTGTGGCAGGCGTGTTAACCGTAAATCCTTTTGCATTTGTGAAAGAATGCGGTCTGTACGCAAATCAGGGTTCAGCTTTTCATACTGATTCAGCTTTTCTTTCTTAAAGAAGAGCACGTTTTTTTGCGAAAGCTCCAGGAGACTTTTTTTCTCCCCAAGTTTTGGGACTGTAAAGCGCAGTTCAGGATCAGCTATTGAAATATCAAAAGGAACGATAATCTCTTTAGAAGTACTATTGAACTTGCTGCGGAATTCAGTGATGGCTAAAGTCAGCAGCTCTTCGTCGGTTTCATCCAGGCGCTTTTTAATTTCTATCGTTTGTGCCTGAATGATGCTGCCATTCATAATTTTCAGGTAGTTGACAAATGCATAGCGTTCATCAGAGGCAATACTCACCACATCGATATTAGTGATAGAGCTGTTCACCACTGTAGACTTACTTTGGTATTTCTCCAGCACCAGCAGTTTACGCTGGTAATGGTGGGCGAGTTCAAAATTTAAATCGGCAACGGCATTTTTGATAATGTTCTTGACATCCCTGATGACGTTTCCAATTTTGCCATTCAGGATTTCCTTGATCTCTTCTATATTTTTGTTGTAGTCTGCTTCATCCTGGTAAGCCTGGCAGGGACCTTTACAATTGCCGATCTGATATTCCAGGCAGACTTTGAATTTACCGGCTTCAATGTTTTTCTCCGTAAGCGGAAGGGTACAGGTTCGTAGTGGATAAGTTTCTTTGATCAGGTCAAGGATGGTATGCATCATGCCAACCGAAGCATAAGGGCCAAAATAGGTAGAGCCATCTTTAACACGGTTCCTTGTCCAGTAAACTCTAGGGAAGGGTTCTTTCTTGATGATGATCCAGGGGTAAGTCTTGTCATCCTTCAGCATGATGTTGTACCGTGGCTGATGTTTTTTAATCAGGCTATTTTCCAGCAGCCAGGCATCAATTTCGGTGTCAACAATGGTAAAGGTGATGTTTCTTATTTTAGAAACCAGCACCCTGGTCTTACCATTCATCTGGTTATCCTGATTAAAGTAAGAGCCTACGCGGTTGCGCAGGTCTTTAGCTTTACCAATATATATGAGCGTACCTTCGATATCCCAAAACTGGTAAACACCGGGTCTGTGCGGAATATCGGCAAGAGCCGTTTTATAGTCAAAAGCACTCATCTTAAAAGCGGTTAAATTAAGGTAATTAAAAGCCTAACTTATCTTCCAGTACCATTTTTGTGGTGTCCTGTGCCTGGTACTGGTTACAATCGTAAACGATAGAGACGCCATTTTTAGGGGCTTCAAAATCTGCTTTGCTGATGTTTAATTTAGGATTAGCATAAACACGTTTCAAAAAGCCTGCAAAAATAGGCAATGCTGTATTGGCACCTTCACCCTCGCGGGTACTGATAAAGTGGAAGGCACGATCTTCGCACCCTGTCCATACGCCACCCACCAGTTGAGGCGTAATACCCATAAACCAACCATCAGAGTTGTTTTGCGTAGTACCCGTTTTTCCACCCACAGGGGTTTTAATACCATATTTATAACTCAACCTGGAGCCTGTTCCATTTTGAACTACGCCCCTTAACATCCTTGTCATTACATAAGCCACCTCCTCATTTAAAGCAGGGTGAACACTTGGTCTTTTATCATATAAGACAATACCATTCTTGTCCTCAATACGCAAAACATAAGTAGGTTCTGTCCATATTCCTTTATTGGCAAAAACACTGTACGCACCTACCATGTCATAAACAGAGGCATTAAAAGAGCCCAAGGCAATAGAAGGATAAGCAGGCACTTCGGTAGTGATGCCCATTTTCTGTGCCAGTGTAGCTACCGCTGTTGGCCCCACCTGTTTCATTAAAAATGCAGTGATATAATTTTGTGAATATGCTAAGGCCTTTTGCAGGGTAATTACCCCCGGTATGGTTCCTGTAGAACGTGGTACCCATGGTGCACTGCCTGGCACGTCAATACTCACCGGTTCATTTGCAACAGTATAACATGGTGAATAGCCGTTGTCAATAGCCACGGCATAGGTAAAAGGCTTTGCTGTAGAGCCCACTTGTCGGGTACCCATCTTTACCTGGTCATATTTAAAGTGCTCATAATTGATGCCACCCACCCAAGCTTTGTTATAACCCGTTTGAGGGTCCATCACCATCATGGCGTTACGCAATAGCATTTTATAATATTTTACAGAATCGATAGGCTTCATTAAAGTATCTATATCTCCTTTCCAGGTAAAGATGGTTAGTCGGGTAGGGGTATTGAAGTCGGCTTTAATCTCTTCCAGCGATTTCCCTTCCAGTTTCAACGCTTTATAACGGTCAGATCTTTTTACGCCCTGCTCAATCTGCAACTCCTTGCCTTTGAAAGGGTTTTTGCCTTTCCAGCTTTTCGCAAATTGAGCCTGCAAAATTTTCATATATTCTTTTTGAGCCTCTTCTGCATAGACCTGCATGTCATAATTGATGGTCGTGATAATTCTCAAGCCATCTCTATCCAGGTCATAAGGCGTTCCATCAGCTTTTAAAATAGAACGTTCCTGGAAAATTTTACGCACTTCATTTTTTAAAACTGACCTAAAGTAAGGGGCTATACCGTCGCTCACATTCGCTGCATTAAACTTTAATCCCAGAGGCTTCTGCTTTTCTACATCAAATTGCTCTTGTGTCAGGTGGTTTGCTTTTACCATCATGGCCATTACCGTATTACGACGGGTTAAAGAACGATCAGGGTTTCTTGTTGGCGAATAACGTGTAATTCCTTTTTGCAAACCCACAAGTGTGGCGGCTTCAGTCACACTCAATTGATCAGGAGTGGTGTTAAAATATACCCTGGCAGCAGATTTAATACCAAAAGCCTGGTTGCCAAAATCAACGGTATTCAGGTACATGGTAATAATCTCTTCCTTGGTATAGTTTCTTTCTAGCTTAACGGCGATTACCCATTCCTGAAACTTTTGCATCAGGCGTTTAAAGAAGTTTTTTTGTCTTCCTTCTTCAGAGAATAAGTTGAGCGCCAATTGTTGCGTAATGGTACTTGCACCTTGTTTTTTACCAATAAGGTTATAAAAAATAATGGTGAATGTACGTTTAAAGTCAATGCCGGAGTGCTCCATAAAACGGGTATCTTCGGTAGAGATCAAGGCATTAATTACAAAGGGAGAAATTTCCGGATAAGTAACATTGGAACGATTTTGAACAAAATAGGTGCCCATCACTTTCCCACCTTCAGCCACAATCTCTGTGGCCTGGTTACTTTTAGGGTGTTCAATATCTCTGAAAGAAGGCAGTGTGCCAAACACGTCAAAACCAATGGAGATAATGAAGAGTGCAAAAAGAACGATACCTAATATTAACAGCTTCCAGATGGTAAAGTTGTATTTCTTAATATCTGCTGACGACAGGGGTTTACTCATTTTTAAAATTAATTTTATAGTATTCCAGGTACTTATTTAAAAGTTCCTTACTGGTTATTTTTTCAAAATTTTCTTTGCTGATGATAAAGCTGGTATAGCTCATTGCCGGAACTTTCATGATCTTTCCAAGTTGCGGTGTAATTCCATCAGCATAGGTTTTTACGTTTTCAAAATTACTAAAGTTCCCGATGTATAACAGTTGATCATTGTCAAATTCTGTTAATCGGTGTCTTAAGCCACTCTCCGCATAGTTTCCACGGTTAAACTCGCCAATACCAAAGCGCGAAGAACTTAATGTTATCGTTGCATTGTTTACGGCAATTACAAAGTAATAGGTTTTTGCCGCGCTATTGTTAAAAATAGCCAGTGTATCTTCTTTTGGAGAAACAGCCAAAGGTAATGCTTTTAGCGGTGTTTCTGGTAGTACTTGTACTAAAGTGACGTTCGTATCTATGTCAGTTAAGGCAATAGGCCTGCTTTTAAATTCCATATAATGTTGTTGAATATAAGCCTGGTGTGCTTTTACCATGGGCCCAATCACAGGATCATTATCTGTTAGTGTCTTGTATTTATTAATCTCAGCAATGAAGGTGTCTACGGGAGCAGTTTTGCCTACAGACAATAGTTTAAGGTAAGCAAATCGGGCTGCAAGAGAATTTACGGAATCAAGATCTCTAAGGTTATTTACCTGCTCAATCACTTCCTTGTAATCTTTTTTTTGATAAGCTTCCAGTACAGCTGAATAGGCCTGCTGAGCAAGCGCCTCTTTTTCTATTTTACGCTGTACTATTTGAGGGTCTGCTGCTTTTTGTGAGGCCAGTAGCTTTTTATTTCCAGCAAATCTGTCATTTATCAGCAGCTGAATTTTTGTTGCTTCTATGGTGTCGTGTAATTGATGCTGATAAAAACCAGCAATGTCAAGGTAAGCCTGTACTATATGGTCATTACTGGCAGCCAGTTGTTCTGGTGTAAGTGCTAAGGCGAGTTTTGGCTGAACAGCGGTGCTTTTTTTGCTAGAATTGGCTGAAGTTGGAGCATCAGGATCGTGCAATAATGCCGGACTGCGGATACTTTGTCGCCAGTTGTCTTCCAGCTTTCTATTGCCCCATTGTTTTTTAAAATCAACAAAACCTATGCTTAGCGCAATGGGATTACTGAAATAAGAAGCGCTTTTATTGGTGTTTGGGGTTTCTTTTGAAGTTGCAAATGCAATGACTGCTGTGTCTGAAGGTATTTTCTTTGGATTTTGTAATTCTTCTTCCAAAGCAATGGTGGCATAACGCTCATTCAGGTAACTCAGGTCGTTCGCCTTTTGCCGCACCTGGGCATAATCAGGGTAATGCTTAGGCAATGTGTTTAAGGCACTATCGTAATATAA
>NZ_JAZQPU010000075.1:0-1551 GCF_045628745.1 Pedobacter sp. | reverse complement strand
GATTTGAAAACTCTGCAAATTTAACCTGATGCCATATAGAATCTGACAAATGCTGTCATGGAGGGTGCTGCTGATTTCTGCTCTTTCTTTCTCCTGAGCCATAATGGTGGCTTCAAGAATCAGTTTTTGCTGGTTGCTCAGGAAGGCCCTGGCCTCTTCTGCCAATCTCTTCGCCTCGGTTACATCCATTAGAATTCCTGCGAAGCATTTCCCTTCTTTTTTGAAGTTATTTACCTCATGTCCCTTAAAGGATATATATTTTAATTGGCCGGTTTCACTAAATACCCTGAATTCTACATCAATAAACTCATGGAAACCAATAACCCTGGCCATATGATATCGCATTTTTTCCTGGTCGTCTGGATGCAGGTGCTGGATAATAGAGCTTACACTTTCATCAAATTGACTTGGGTTTAAAGATAAAATGGCATAACTATAATCATCTAGGTACATCTTCTGGTCAACATGATCGATATTCCAGATACCAACGTTGGATCCAGTGATTGACATTTGCAGCCTTTCTTTATTTCGCTGTAAGCTGAGCTCCGACTTTTTGCTTTCTGTAACATCTATTACAGCCACGCAATACTTTATTTGTTCTTCTGTAGCTCCATGCACAGCTATTCCTTCCATCTTTACATAGGTAATTTCATTATTACCTAAATAGAGCTTCATTTCGGCCGTCTGCCGCTCAGGAGATTGCGCTGCCTGTTGGAGAAAGAGATTGAAGTCTTCCCAGGAATCTGCTAAAATAAAAGATTGAAAGCGTTGGTAAAGGGCTCTTTCTTTAGGGATTTTTAATAAATCTGCACCGTGTTGGTTGGTCACCGTAATCATGCCCAGCGCATCTAGTGTAAAACAAGCAATGGGTGTCAGGTCGTAAAGACTAATGAATTTCTTTCGCTTTTCAACCAGTAATTCGTAAGAGTTTTTGAGCTTTATGGTGTGTAATTCCTGCTGTTGTCTAATCTGATGAAGTTTGTTCAAGAGTACCTTCACTTCATCATTGGAGAAGTTAGCTTCCGGAGCAGCATCGAAATTCATCAAGATCCTTTCTAACTGTATTGCTGCATTCCTTTTTGAAATATTATGGTGCTCTTTCAATATTATTTTTTTAGAACTAATTCTCCTGGTACTTACCTAAGTTAAAAAAAATTTCTCATGATTTTTGCCATCAACCTAAAAAAACAGGCAGAAATATGATCCTGCCTGTTCAAAAAGAAAATAATGGAATGAGTAAAATAAGCTGGCTTAAATGGCTAAGCGCCATTGTAATTACTCCACTGCGCTGCACCTACAGGTGTGGCAGCTGTTATTTCTTCTTTCCTCAATGAACTTAAGGCCTCATTGGCATCCGTTACTGTTTCTTCAGTACGGTCAGTGCCCATAGGGGTCATATTTGTAAGGCCTTCGGTTTCTCTCACCTTTGTTAAAGGATCACTAACATATTGCCATCCTTCGCCTAATTGAGTGCTGGTGCCCTCATTCCATGGTCCACGGACATCTTCTCCCTGCGACATGTTGTAATAGGTATTGCTGTGGCGAGGGTCA
>NZ_JAZQPU010000074.1:0-4884 GCF_045628745.1 Pedobacter sp. | reverse complement strand
AGCCATATTAAACAAAGATTTTCCAACCAATAGACTATCACGGCTGGTTAAGGCTACTTTATTGTAATAGTAAAAAGCGCTATCATAACGAACCTCATCATAAAAATCATTTGCCTTGTTATATTCTTTCAAAAGGTCTTTTTCTGGCTCTTTTTCCTGTTTAGCACAGGAAAATAAAACCAGACAAACATAAACTAATGCTAACAGATTTTTCACGCAACTAAATTACTTATTTATTAAGTAAAAGGCGGGGGAAAGCTAAACTTTCTTCAGGAGAGGTATTTTCATGAAAATATAATCAATTGCCCTTTAGATACGCCTGGTTAGGTTACCATGAGCCGAATGACGAATAGCTTGCTTTTATAATAAGCTATATTTAACTGAACTGCCTAATAACTGAATTACCTTAATTTATGTATTATAGATAATTTCAATTATCATTTACATCTTTATCAATTTTCTAAATCAAACTAAGCGCCGACCTTACATGTGCCAACCCTTCTTCCGAATAATTTAATGTCAACGCAAACTGATGGCCCACCTCATCCATCTTTAAAAGCGATTTCCTCAGAATATTAACCACTTTTTCTGCATCATGAAGCGGATGAAAAGCTTCATATTGATAGGCTAAAAACACCAGGCAAAGTGCATTTTCCATGGTCTGCACATCGCTGTCTTGTTTGATTTTTTTCTTGAGGATAATTTGCTGAACCCTGTCAATTTCCTCTTCATGATAACCTGATTCCTTCAGTATTTCAGCAGCTATTTGAGCATGGTGATGTGCAAGATCACGCCTCCATTTCAGATATGATTCCCTGCCCAGTGGATAACTGTCGCGAGGAATTTCCCAGCGGCCAATATGCTGACTTCTGGAAGCTAATAAAAGAGCCTCACCGGCTGCGGGATCTATTTTAACCACCCACTCATGTAACTTTAAGGACAGAAAATATTCCCGCGGATAGCTTATTCCATCCCACAAAATCGAATTTGGATCCTTTTGATTATAGGCGTCAAACTTTTCAAAGGCTAACTCTTGTCTGTTTATATTTTCCATGCGTTTATAATTCTTGAAATCAGGGGTTAAATCCAGGTTTACGGATTGAAATTTAGCAATAAAAATGGTAACGCCATTAATAACCACAGCAATAGGGCATGAAAAAAGGCTTTCCCATAACAGGATAGCCTTCTCATGCATTAATAATTAACAAAAATTACTTCTGGAATGCGTAACTTAATAAGCACTGTTTTGGGACGGATTTGAGCCCATCGAAAATACGCTCTATTTTGACACCCGGAAAAAAACAATTTTTGCACCAGAAATCAACCAGATACAGGACATCTTTAAAAACGAATTGGTAAGGACGGTATAGCCCATTATCCCTTTAACTTGTTTCTTTTTTGATTGAGGTATTTGCGGACAGGCAAATCGTAAATAACCATGACCAAATAAGCAAAGCCAACCAATAGGAGGGTGCCTGTAATGATGATCACGACCAGTTGTGGCGTTGCCGGTTTGTGGGTATTGTAATAATTATAAAATATCCATAAGGCCGCATAATGAGTCATGTAGAGCGGGTAAGATATTTTTCCTGAAAAATCACAAAGCTTTTTAAAGCGTTCAGAAAGTTGAGCACCAGCACCTAAAGCAACCAATAGGGGGAAATAAATAAGTACCGTTAACAGCTGGGATAACCAGCTCCACGACGTATAGGGCACCAGAAAAGCCAGGAGCAATAAAATGGAAAGTCCGGCAAAGCCCAGTTTGTTATTGATGATCCAGTTATAACGATAAATCAGCAAACCGGCTAAAAAAGAATATAAAATACGGGCGCCACCATCCCAAAAGTTTTCTCCAGCCCAGCCACCTAATAGATTACCTGCTCGGTAGCCTATAAAGCAAAGTAACCCCGCTGCAATAAAAGTAAAAATAAGGAGTGCCTGTCGCTTAATTTTATACAATCCTAAGGCATAAAAAATATTAGCGATATATTCCCAGAATAACGACCATGAAGGGGCATTAAGCGCAAAGTTGTTAAAGGACCGTTCTGCCATTACTGGATAAGGAATCATCAGCATAGAACACAGGAAAATTAAAAAGAGCTTGCCCGTACCATAAGCTTCAGCATAACTACTGAAAGGATCAAACAAAAAGGCTAATAAGCCAAGTACAGCGCCTACAATCACCAAAGGTTGAAGCCTGATGAGCCTTGATTTAAAAAACTCCAGCCAACCCATTTTTTTAATGCGGTCGTCATAAGCATAGGCAATCACGAAGCCCGACAAGCAGAAGAAAAAATCTACTGCTAAAAACCCATGCCCTATAAAGTTCTGATCGGGCACATAAACCATTTCCATAAAATGGAACACCACGATGGCTATAGCCGCCACCCCTCTTAATCCATCTAGAATTTCAAAGTGCTTTTTACTTTTCAAGAATTAGTTTTTTATTGCCTGTATCCTGTATTTCCATATTCAAATATAATAAAACTAGACACTCTACTAGCACAAAGCTTATGAAAACTTGAATATTGAATTTGTTTGCCTTTTTATTTCTCGTTATATTTAAGGTAGAAAGTGGTGTTTTTTTAACTAGGCTATACACCTTGTTTTAAAGGGATAAAGACATGGAATTTTAATAAGTTTTTTTGATTTAAAAAATGTCTATTTTGCCTAAAACATCAATTGGCATTGCCACCATCTCTAATTATAAACTCTTCTATCGGAAGTAAATATTATCGGCCCAACGTATTCAAGTCTTCTTTTTTCCTCATCCTCAATGGGACCATAAAACATGTTGGCCAGTTTATCATCAATCCATGCATCAATCACTCTTGGGTTTTTATCTTTTGATCCAAGGATGATTACTGCAAGCGGGATGATAAATTTGACATACTTATTTTTACCTATTAGCCTTCGATAATCGTACTTTGTTAATTCATTAATGCCCAAAATCCTGTCAGATACAGATGGGTTGCTTGCAATTACAACAGGTTTAAAATCATTTTTGCTATCAACCGTGATTTGTATATTACATGTGTACAATGCAGTTGAGTCTTCAAATAACCTAGTGTTCAGGTTCTTTGAAACAAAGTTCATGAGAGCAACTCGTTCTTTATGCGGGATTTGGCTATGTGCTTGGAATTCTATGAAAAAAAAAGCAGTAGCAGTTAGAATTTTTATCAGTCGCATTTTGGTTGTCCTTTAGTTGATAATAAATAAGCAATCCCTGTATCCTGAATTTCTGTTTTAGACGCATAGGTAATTCCTACCTCAAATGCGTTCGCAATCATATAGGCATTAGTTGCCATTACACCTTGCTATGCAATTGAAGCAGCATCTTCGAGTGAAATATAATATAAACCAGTCAAATAATTTCACATCGGGGCTATATAGTCTTTAGCCAATGTAGCATGATCACGGGGTGCAAGATCTTGTCTACTATTTGGCTTTGTTTGCAAATAGGCGTGTATTACCTCAAAAATGATTAAACCAGTAATAAATTTCCTACTGGCCTTTTTGAGATTAGAATCATTAAATGATATAGAGACGTCAAAAGTTGCTGTTGTTCCTTGTTTAATGAATTGACCGGTTGTTTGTGCATCAGCTGATTCCAAATGGTTGTGTTTAGTGTTGCTGTATCAACAAGGATAGGAAATTATAGGTAATTATACAAATGACAGACCTGTGCACTCGCTGATTTGGGAGGGAGTTGTTATTAACTGAAAGTTAACCGTTTCCTATCCTGCAGCTATTAGTTTCCATATCCTTCGTAGGGCGTTCATAGGGCCTTTGTATGGCCTTCCTATATCGAACGATATACAAAGGCCCTGCCATTGCCCTCTTAAGGATAACTTAATAATACATTAATTATTAGTTGACAATAATTTGTAGTCAACGTGAATTTAATAAAAATAAAAAGCCGCATCATTTTTCAATGACACGGCTTCTTGGGTAAATAGTATTTAAAACTAAACTTCGCTCTTCGAATTAGAATTTATATCCAAATCCAAGAGAAATAACCTGGTTTTTGTATTCTGGAGTTGAAGTAGTTCCATTTTCATTGTTCTTTTGGAAATCCAATGCATAACGTGCATGGAAATCAATATTTTGGTTGATGTCGTATCTTAAACCAAGAACACCACCAAACAAGCTTTTCTTTAAGTTGTCTGAATTGTTATTTACTTCGTTCTCAATTGTACCTAAATCATTTTTAAATTTGTTTTTAGTTGAAGTTAAAAATGAAACCTGCGGACCAACAACAACGTTTAAGCCTGTTCCAGCTAATTTAATGCTCGCTAAAATTGGAATATCAATAAAACTAGTGGTTTGTGTGTATTCGCCAAAGCCAGAAGTTAATTTATAACCTTTAGTAGAGTATAAAGCCTCTGGTGTAAAAGCAATGCTTTCAGATAGAGGGATATCAACGGTAACACCTACATTAAAACCTGGGTTAATTTTAGTGTCAAAATTATTGTTTCCATTTTCTTTAATGATGTTCGATAAATTCAATCCACCTTTAATACCAAATCTAATTGGGCTTTGAGCATGTACAGCTCCTGCTAAGAATAGGCCTGCGGCCAACATAAATATCTTTTTCATATAAATTTCAATTTAATTACATCAACCCCTTTGAAATAAATGTGCCAATAAAGTATCATCGTTGGCCTTAAATATAATTTTATAGGTGTTCTGTATTGATTATCAGGGTGTTCTATGCTTTTTGTGTTATTTTTTTGAGGTGTACCAATTTTATTCAATTGTATTAGATTTGATACAAAGCGAGAAGTATTAGGCTGGCATATTAAGCGTATGACTGCAAAAACGGCATCGAATGCACTATCTATCTTCAACACCTGCAACCAGAAGTTCAGGAATGAAGCCTTT
>NZ_JAZQPU010000073.1:0-2143 GCF_045628745.1 Pedobacter sp. | reverse complement strand
ATAAGTCGTTTAACGAAGGTATAGTTACCGTAGAACTAAGAGGTTCATGCAGTGGCTGTCCTTCTTCTACCATCACTTTAAAATCAGGGATACAAAACCTGTTGCAAAGAATGGTACCAGAGGTAAAAGAAGTGGTTTCAGGAGCCCTTTAAAATTTATAATTTCAATACAAAAGATCCTGTATCATGATAAATGGTACGGGATTTTTCTGTTATAGGCACCTTAACGACAAGTAATAATTTCCTGATCGGTGAGCTAGTATTCAGAGGGCATTGGGAGGGCGTTCCTATATCCTGGGGATATACAAAGGCCCTATGAAGGCCCTCTGAACGCCCTCTGAACGCTATGGTAACTATTAGGTTCAGAATAACTGTAAGCCAGGTGAAAATAGCTTTTTTCAATCCTGTTTTCGGAATTTAACACCATAAAAAAGGGGCCGTATCATTTTTCAACGATACGACCCCTTTTGTTTTGAGCTATGAAGATATTATAATTTGTAATTTGATGCAGTTAAGCTTTGAAGTGGCGGTCCATAGCGGCTAAAATTTCACCATCGATAAGCGCATTTGTCGCTAAAATCTGTCTGCTTTCCAAAAATTCTGTACCACCTGTAAAGTTAAGCACCCTGCCCCCTGCCTGCTGTACAAGGAAAGCACCCGCAGCTACATCCCAGGCATTGAGGTTATACTCATAGAAAGCATCGAACCTGCCACAGGCCACATAAGCTAAATCTACCGCAGCAGAACCTATTCTTCTTACACCATGACAACTGCGCATCATTTCTGAAAGCAGCGCCATGTATTGCGCCTGTTGCTCAAAGTTATAATAAGGGAAACCCGTGCCCAGCAAACTAGCTGCTAGTTTATTGTTTTTAGAAACGCTGATCACTTTGTTATTCAGGTAAGCACTACCGCCTTTATAGGAATAGAACATCTCTCCCCTATTGATTTCGTAAACGATACCCAATACAGGTTCATCATTTTCATACAAAGCAATACTGATGGAATAAGTGGGCACACCGTGAATAAAGTTGGTTGTGCCATCTAAAGGATCAATGATCCAGTTATAGACCTCACCTTTACTGTTTACGGTTTCTTCTTCAGTGGTAAAACCTGCATCAGGAATTAATTCTGCCAGGTTAGCCACCAAATGTTCTTCGGCAGTTTTATCTACATAAGAAACCAAATCATTCAGGCCCTTGAATTCGATTTGCTGTGCATCGAAATTCATGGATTCTTTTCTTATAAAATTACCAACGAGGCGGGTAACCGCTATCACCTTGGTACATAACAATTCGTAATCCACGTATTTTTAGTTTAGTATGCTTTTAACTTATCTTCGTTTTTTAACGAGTAGATCACCATAGAAAGACCGCTGATGAATAAGATGGCGGAAATTAATTCTGCCTGCGTAAAGGCAATTCCGGCAACGTTATATTTAGTATTCACCCTGATTAATTCTACCAGGAAACGCTCGGCACCGTTTAACATCAGGTAAATACCAAACATCATGCCCGGGATTTTGATGCGGTGACGGATTTGCCACAACAATAAAAATAGCACGAAACAAAACAGCGCTTCATATATAGGGGTTGGATAAACCGGTAGCGGTAATTCATGACAAAAGCGGCCCACACAACCTGCGATAGGATCGCCATCGTTAGCCACATTATTTGGATAGGTATAAGCCCATAACCAATCTGGCAGCCAACTAAAAGGCTTAGGGTTCATGTTCACGATACCCCAATCGCCATCGCCAGACATCTGGCAGCCAATTCTGCCTACACTATAAGCAAGCATCATTCCCGGACCACCCACATCTAACATATGTAAAGGTTTGATGCCATTTTTTCTGGCGATATAAATAACCGCAGCACCGCCGCAAATTAAACCACCATAAAAGGTTAAACCACTGAAAGACAACAAGCCACCAATAGGATCTTGTACAAAAGTATCCCAGTGTTCAAGGTTATCGAATATTTTAGCACCAAGGAAACCCCAAACTGCAGCCCAGACAATTAAATGTCCCATCAATTGATAAGGATGTGTAGTTACTGTAACTGTTTTTGGTTGAGCAAGCTGATGTCTGCCTTTTTCTTTATGATCCCAATAAGCAAATAAACCTGCGAAAAACAAACCACCCA
>NZ_JAZQPU010000072.1:0-3375 GCF_045628745.1 Pedobacter sp. | reverse complement strand
CAACCAGTTTATCCGCATCCATCGCTCCTACATTGCCTCTATTCAAAAAATTTCCGCCTATACTGCATATGATATTGAAATTGGCAGTCTTGAATTACCTATCGGAAGACAATATATGACCGCTGTAAAGAAAACATTTTCGCCATAATTTATTGAAATACAAAAGCTCTGATTTCCTTTGTTATAAATTTATAGTGTTCATTTTGTTCCATAAAACATTTATACATTCCTTTAGTTAATATACGCATAGACAAGGTGCATGACCAGGAAATTTAACGAATCCACCAGATCAGTCCTCTTCTTATTCGTATTGCTGTTCTCTTTTTTATGGCACCTGAGCAACTGGGGAGTGATGGAAAGCAGTGAAGCCCGTTATGCTGAAATTGCCAGAGAAATGCTGCAAACTGGTAACTGGCTCATCCCTCAATACCTGGAAATCTCTCATTTCGACAAACCCCCAATGACTTATTGGATCACCGCTTTGGGCTTACAGCTCTTTGGGGTAAATCCTTTTGGCGCTCGTTTTTTCTCGCAAATAGCCTTTATTATACAAATCATCATTCTTTATAAAATAGTATGGGAATTAATAGGCGATAAAAAACTTGCCCTTTCCGCAGCGCTGATTTACGCTGCAATGCCCTTAGTATTGATCTCCATCCGTAATTTAACAACCGATGCTTATTTAAACACTTTTGCATTGTTAGCCGTTTGGTTTTATTTGCGCTTTAATAGAACACAATCCATCAAATGGCTCTACCTCTTTTTTACTTGCTTGGGCCTGGCTATCTTTACCAAAGGTCCTTTTGGCATCTTATTGCCTTTATTGGCCATTCACCCCCTCCGCCAATTCCAAAACCCTCACCTCCAACAACATCCCAAAATACGCATTCATTTTTACCTGGGCACCTTGTGCTGCATCATCATCGGTGGCTGGTGGTTTTTCTACCTCATGTATCATTCCCATCAATTTTATCATTTTTTTGTGGGCGATCAACTTTTCAATAGAATTGCGCATGCTGATGCCATGAAAAGAAATGAACCATTTTGGTATTATTTCATTCTTTTACCACTGTTCATCCTTCCTGTACTGAGCTTATTTGCAGGCAGTGTTCCTCATTTTTTCAAACAGCAACATGGTCAATTGAAATGGTTAATCGGCATGACTATACTGCTTCCCCTATTTTTATTTTCCTTATCAAGCTCCAAACTTAGTTTGTACATTTTACCCCTGATGCCGTATATTGCTATCGTAACCGCTTTTTATTTCCATCAATTAGAAGAACGAAAACTTAAATTTCACTTCTATTACACCCTTACTTTTAACCTGCTGCTCTTCACCACCATTATATTATTTTACCTCGGCATCTTTCCAAACATTAGCGCTCATCCAGGTGTTTTTACCATAAGCCTGTTGTTTTTATGGCTGTTTTATATGGGCTTTACCGTTTATAAAACTATCGCTTTACAACATAAGATCCTGCTGCTCTTTATCTCTTTACCCCTATTTGTTGTACCTATCTCCACAAATATTTTAGAACACGCAGCTTTCAGCAGCACGGTTAAGGTCACCAACTTCATCAAAAGCAAACACCTGGAAAATCAACACCTCATCATTTGGAACAGGGCAATTAACGCCATCCCATTTGAACTGCAACGAAAAACCTTTAGTGTTAAATATGAGCATTACTCGTTACAAAGGAATACCAGTTTTCAACCCAATTTAAAATGGAAAAATTACCTGATTGATATTAAGCAGCAAGAGGGCCTCAGTTACCTGAAAACTTTGCAGCAATCACCCTCCTTGCTCATCACCAGGGATGTGATTCCTCCACAATTCAAGGACCTGTTGAGCATATACAATCAACAAAAAACCATAGGCAAATGGACGGTATATTTCAAACAACCCTGCGCTATCAAATGACCATTATTATTCCGGTTTATAATGAGGAAGAAAACCTTGACCGGCTCATCAGCACCTTTATGGCTTATTTCGCGGAGAGCACAACTAAAAGTAAAGTCCTGTTTATTGATGATGGTTCTACAGACCACAGTTTTAAAAAGATTGAAATGGTATGTGCTCAGGAAGAAAACTTTGAATACATTAAGTTCTCCAGGAATTTTGGTTTAAGTAGTGCCATTAAAGCTGGAATTGACCATATAAACACACCGCTTACCGGTTATATTGATGCAGATCTACAAACAAGCCCTTTTGACTTTGAGCGCTTACTAAATCAAATGGACGGATATACTATGATTTTAGGCTACCGTGGCAACAGAAAAGACACTTTTAGCAAGCGCCTCCAGTCTAAAATCGCAAATACCTTACGTCGGTATTTAATCAATGATGGCATTATCGACACCGGTTGCCCCCTTAAAATCATTAAAACTGCGGCGGCAAAAAAGATCCCTTTTTTTGATGGCATGCACCGCTTTATACCAGCGCTGATCTTACTGCAAAAAGGCAGCGTTAAACAGGTCAATGTACAACATTTCCCCCGGCTAGCAGGGAAATCGAAATTCACCCTATTTAACCGTTCCATCAAACCCTTGCAGGATACTTTTGCTTTTCGATGGATGCGCAAGCGATACATCAACTATGCTATTGAATTAATCAAGCTCAAAAATGTCAATATTAATCAATAAATATTTAGTCTATGCCGTAGGTTTCATTGCCCAGCTACTTTTCTCCTGGAGGATGATCCACCAATGGCTTTCATCTGAAAAAATACAAAAGACACAAGTGCCGCAGCAGTTCTGGGTGCATAGTTTAACGGCCTCTTTCTTGTTGTTTGTCTACGGTTGGCTAAGAAATGATTTTGCTATTATTTTAGGTCAGTCGATTACTTATTTCATTTATATTCGCAATATGCAGCTGCAGGGCACATGGAAAAAGCTCCATTCCCTGCTTAGGTTATTCTTGTTGTTTTTCCCTTTTGCCATTGTTATCTATGCTTTCAACAACACCCAGATCGACCTGCACCGCTTTTTTAAAAATGAATACATCCCTTTATGGCTTATTCTGTTAGGTAGCATAGGCCAGGTCATTTTTACTTTCCGCTTTATTTATCAATTAACTTATTCAGAAAAGCGTAAAGAATCGCTATTACCTCTGGGCTTTTGGCTGATCAGCCTAATAGGTTGCCTTTTAATTCTAAGCTATGCCATCATCAGAAAAGACCCTGTGTTGTTTACAGGACAAATAGCAGGCCTTGTAGTATATAGTAGAAACATTATGATTATCAGAAAAAAAAAGCCACTCTTACATGGGTAAAAGCGGCTTTAATGTAGAATTCCTTACAAAGACTTAATGTGCATGTCCCATTCCCATACCTGAAAGATTTGAATGCTGAGAACTTCTTACGGTGCATAAACCTG
>NZ_JAZQPU010000071.1:0-2489 GCF_045628745.1 Pedobacter sp. | reverse complement strand
GTAAGGAAGCGAAGGGTTTCTTTAAATATCAATTGATGAACTATTTGTCTATATTCCTTAAAAAAGGATGATAGCATATATTCACCAACAGTGAATATTAGTAGATTTTTGAACACTTTAAAGATGTTCTTATGGTGTTGTTGAAGAGGCATGAGAGTGTTGAGGCCGAGTTAATTTTTGTGAATATAGTGATTATTTAATAACTGTCAACTAATAAATTAGCAAATTTGCCGGGCAAACTAATTAAATAGCATTTTTGAGAATATAATCATCTCCTTATATGAGGCTATATCCTGATTTAGTAAATAAAAGGGGACATGTGGTCTACTGCTTGTCGGGTATAGGTGAGTCCACGGTGAGTCCACATTCAGT
The DNA here is from genome assembly GCF_045628745.1 of Pedobacter sp. Classification (GTDB taxonomy): domain Bacteria; phylum Bacteroidota; class Bacteroidia; order Sphingobacteriales; family Sphingobacteriaceae; genus Pedobacter. Next base: position 2,117 of record NZ_JAZQPU010000071.1, on the reverse strand, counting down.
CCACGGTCAGTCCACGTTATGCCAAACAAAGGGTGGACTCACCGTGTACTCATGGTGGGTTTGATGCGCTGTCATTACTAACTATCAGCTAAAAGAATGTCTGAATTCTAAAGGGGCAAGGTTGGTCTTAGTTTTAAACAGCTTACTAAACGACTGTGGATGTTCGAAGCCTAATTCGTAGGCAATTTCACTAACCGATAAATCTGTGGTAGACAGCTTTTCCTTGGCTTTTTCAATCAATTTGTTGTGAATGTGCTGCTGAGTGCTCTGCCCAGTTAGCACTTTAAGCAGTCCACTTAAATAATTGGGAGACACGTTTAACCCATTTGCAATGTGCTGCACGGTCGGCAATCCTTTTACGATGACGTTATTGCTATTGAAATAGTCGTTTAGCAAACGCTCAAGGCGCTCCAGCATCTTGTGGTTGGCTATTTTTCGGGTAATAAATTGTCTTTCATAAAACCATTCAGCATAAGTGAGCAGCAGTTCCAATTGGGAAATGATGACGTTTTGGGTAAATTTATCAATGTTTGAATGATATTCTTGCTGTATATTTTGAACGATGGTGTTTAAAATTTCTTCTTCTTTATCTGAAAGAAACAAGGCTTCATTTACAGCATAATCGAAAAACTCGTATTGCTGTATTTTGCTTGCTAAAGGCGTATTCCACAAAAAATCGGAATCAATGAGCAACAGCCAACCCGAACGCTGCAAGGCTTCGCTTGGGTTGTTGTGTACTTTTAATATTTGATTGGGAGCCATAAAATACAGAATCCCTTCATCAAAATCATAATGCTGCTGGCCATAATGCATTTTTGTTACGCCTCTTTTTAACGAAATGGAATAATAGCCGAACATTAAGGAGGTCGTTTCTTCATCGCTTTCCCGATGAATATTGCCATAATCTACAATGCTAATCAGCGGATGTTCTGGTTTTGGCAAACCATTGAACCGATGAAATTCGCTTATTGTTTTGATGTGATATGGTTTTTGATTTGCCATTATTAAAGATAATAAAGATTATATCATTTGTTTCCAAAAGCGTAAAAACAGCAGGTTAACCCACACTGTTTAAAGCGCTAAGGCTTAATGATGATTGTTTGAAGAATGGTATGCATTTGCAAAATCTTTCGCAAAATCAGTTAACTTTACCTGACCTAAGGTTGGTTTATTTCGATTATAATCTTCGTATAAAGTATCGTTCATTCTGGCAGCATTCATGTTAGCCAGGCCTTTTGCATTTTGTTCGATAAAACCTGCTCGGACTAGATTGCCCACAAATTCATCGTCAGTAATGGCTAACCATTTCAAATCCTTTTTACCTATCGCTTCACCTAATATTTTGGCTACCTCATGAGGAGTTACCTCATCACTGGCAATATAGCGGATTGATCTGCCATTAAAAGGTTTTTCCATTTCTTCGGTTATTGCGGCCGCAATATCTAAAGGCGATACCCAGGGCTCTTTTTCATTAGTATTATAGTTTTGTATAATGGCATTTGCATTTTTGATGGCAGGAATAAAGGCGAACATGTTATAGTAAAAACCAACAGGGCGCATGGTTTTAATAGACACCGCATGGGGCAATTCTTTTAAAATGTTTTCTACCCAATAATGCGCTGCCAGCATACCAACGCCTTTATCAGTATGTGCACCGATGCTGCTCAGATGGATCACTTTAGTAACGCCCGAGTTCAAAATGGCTTCCACGTAACTTTTGGCAATAGCTTGCCAATAGGTATCCATGATGATATCGGCATCAAGAAAATTGATAGGTGGTTCCATTAAATACACAATATCCGCACCTTTAAATGTTTCCGTTAAAAAGTCTACATTGTCAATGGAGCCGACTGCGGCAATTGCACCAATGTTTACTATTTCGTTTTTCCTTTCAGCTTTACTGGTAATGACTGTTACTGAATGGCCTTTTTGCACCAATGTTGTTGCAAGTGTACTGCCGATATGGCCTAATGAACCTGTAAGTATAATTTTCATTTTTTTCTGTTTGATGAACTATGCAAAGGTGCATGGTCGTTAAAAAACAGATGTAGCCAAATCTACTTTTGTTGTAGTCAAAACTCTTGCAATCGTATCACTTACCTATAAAATACATTGAA
>NZ_JAZQPU010000070.1:0-2361 GCF_045628745.1 Pedobacter sp. | reverse complement strand
TGAGTGGTATAGCCAGACTGTGTTGCCCGGGCCCATGGATTCCAGCCAAGATAATTTGATGCACCGCCTGGTGTACCGTCAGGATTGGTAATTGGATATGCAATAGGCGAAATCACTTTAAGCGAATTAAAGATATCCCAGGATGAGTAGCCAGGATAATTTCCATTGTGAATAATTCCCCCGATCCCAAGTTGCATAAACAAGCTTTTTGAAAGGTTAATGTCTATGTTGCTGCGAAAATTATATCTTTTTATATTAGCATTGGTATTATAAGGATTACTTTCATCTTGTTTATAGATACCATTCTGCAACGTAAAACCAACGTTTGTATAATACCTTATCGATTCACTCCCACCAGTAACACTTAGATTTTGAATTGTTTGCCAGGTATTCCTATTCAAAACCGCATCTGTCCAGTTCGAATTGGGATATAAGTAAGGGTCAGAACCATCATTATATTTCTGAAGCTCATCTGGCGTCCATCTTGGCGTTTGGTTTGAATTTACAAGTGCTTCATTCATTAAAGAGGCGTATTGACCCGCATTGATGTATTCCGGCAAGCGTAAAGCTTCGAGTGTTGCCGCCTCTGCCCTGTAGGTTACCATCGGTTTTCCTGCAACGCCACGTTTGGTGGTCAACAAAATTACTCCATTAGCTCCTCTTACGCCATATACTGCTGTCGCCGATGCATCCTTAAGAATGCTGAAACTCTCAATTTCCTGTGCATTGATTTGATTCATATCCCGTTCTACTCCGTCAATGAGCACAAGTGGAGCATTGTCGCCAAATGTAGACAAGCCACGGATATATATGGCAGCCGCATCATACCCTGGCTCACCGATCGCTTGCCTGGTGATGATACCAGGAAGTTTTCCTGCTATTGCGTTAGACAATGAGGGTGTAGAGACCTTTTGCATTTCAGAAACGGAGATTGTACTGATTGCACCAGTTACAGACACCTTTTTCTGTGTACCATAGCCCACTACAGCTACTTCTTCAAGTGATTTATCATCAGCCTCAGTTAAGGTTACCGTAAGGGTTCTTGCGTTGCCTACTACGATCTCTTTAGTCTTGTAGCCAACATAGGAAAAGCTCAATACTTCTTTCTCGTCTTCAATTGCAATCGAAAACCCGCCTTTAGCATCGGTTATTGCAACACGGCGGGCGCCTTTTACAGTGACATTGGCACCGCGGATTGGCAGGCCTTTATCATCAACAACTTTACCCTTGAGGACCCATGAACCAGTTTCCTGGAAATGCGAACGAATTGTGCTTTTATTTTCAGATCTTGCCCATGTAGAAATGAGCAGCAGTGCAAATAAAATCGGTAAAAATTTATTCATATAGATTTAGTTAATGGTTTCAGCGTAATACGCGGTTTATCAAAACCGCAAAAAACTAACATATTAACTCAATAAACCCGGAATGTCACATCAAATTCGATATATATGCGTTTTTGAGTGCGTTTCAATCGTAAATATAAACGCAAATTACCCTCAAATGCAAATAATATTTCATAAATATTTTTAATTGTCTATTTTTGGATTCCCTAAGCATTACAACATATGAATAAAACAGAGAGACAGAAATTGATTATGCGGGAAATAAACTTGCATAACAAGGTATTATCAACTGATTTAAGCATGTTGTTGAAGATTTCAGACGACACCATAAGACGGGACCTTAAAGAGCTGGCTGAAATGGGGAAGATATTAAAAGTGCATGGCGGGGCAGCCAGTAAGTCCTTTGTGGCGCCGTTTAATGTTCAAAACGAAGTGTATGCCATTCAAGAAAAGCGTGATATTGCAAAAAAAGCACTTAGCCTAATTAAGAACAACATGGTTATCCTTACCGAGGGTGGGACGACGATCCTGGAGTTTGCTAAAATGATTCCAGATACGCTTAAAGCGACCTTCTTCACCATTAGCCCACAAGTTGCAATTACACTTTCTGAACACAGCAACCTTAACGTGATGACTATTGGCGGTCAACTTACCAAAAACGCAAACCTGCACATTGGTGCAAGTGTCATCAATCAATTGGTCGATCTTAAGGTAGATTTATGCCTTTTAGGAGCAAATGCTTTTTCTGCTGAGGAAGGTCTTACAGACATGGACTGGGAAATTGTTCAGGTAAAAAAAGCAATCATCAGGTGTTCCAAAAAAACTGCTGTATTGAGTATATCAGAGAAACTAAATACAGCTCAGCGAATAAGGATCTGCGGCCCCGGTCAAATCAATTATCTAATTACCGAGTTACCCCCAGAAAATCCCCTCTTAAAAAACTATGAAAGCGACTTTCTAAAGTTACTATAACATTTTCAATAGAACTCATTTCATACAATTAAAATCGAATCCTAGC
>NZ_JAZQPU010000069.1:0-1645 GCF_045628745.1 Pedobacter sp. | reverse complement strand
GCAGGTTATAAGTAAGTCCACAATAACCAAAAAACAATGATGGAAACAATAATAGCTATCCAATAGGATAGTCTAGAACTTGAAATATCACTTCTGTACTTATATTTTCTTTTAAAATCTCCAGGTCCCATATGTCCTCCTTCTGTTAATGATGAATGGTTTCACTAAAATCCATAAAATAATTTATTATTCGTGGTGGTAAGGCTCGCCTTTTAAAATGCTAAAGGCACGGTAAAGTTGTTCTACAAAGAATAACCTCACCATTTGGTGAGAGAAGGTCATCTCCGATAGGGAGATACTTGAATTTGAGCGATTGTAAATACTTTCGTCAAAGCCATAAGGGCCACCAATAATAAATACCAAATGTTGAACACTGCCAATCATTTGTTTGTTTAAATAATTTGAAAATGAGACAGAACTGTGTTTTTTGCCCTTCTCATCTAAAAGTACCACCACATCTAAGTTGCTCAGCTGTTTCATGATCAATGCGGCTTCTTTATCTTTCTGCTGGGCTTCGGTTAAGTTTTTGGTGTTTTTTAATTCCGGTATCACCACCAGGTTAAAGCCAATATAATGCTTCAACCTGCTCAGGTATTTCTCAATACCCTCAATCAGGTATTTATCTTCGGTTTTACCCACCACCAATAAGGTTATCTTCATCAGTTTATAGCTATTTATAAAAGCAATGAAGTGTACACTAAAAAATTAAATCTCTGTTTACACCTCCTGCCAGAAAAGGCAAAGTTAAACAACTTTGGCACAAGCTCCACGCCATGCTTTAATTGTCTGCCTATTTACTGTATTTTTATTTCTACATTAGTTCCATTGCTTGCTTTAAAAATCCAAGCCTGCAATGGAAACGCATTAACCTCTCTACAACGCTATGACCTTTAAAATGATTGGCCAAAAGCCAGCCTATCAATTCCTTCTGTTTTCCTTTGTTTTGATGTTTTGTTTTTCAGGCAAAGCCCATGCGCAGAAAAATTACTTCTATGGCTCTATGAAAGTTCCGGTGGAAGCCTTCATCACTTCCATGCTCACCGAACCAGAAATTATAAATGGTGTTGAACAATATAAAGGCGATACGAGCAATGGATTTTTGTTTGATCTTGGTTATGGTATTCCGCTCCATCGCTATTTTACTGTAGAGGCGGGGGCCGAGCTTTATCTCTATAGCCCTAAGGATAGAAAGTACCAGCATCCCCAGCCGGAAACAGATGTGTATGATGAACTCAAAATTATTCATCGCACCGTGGCTTTCCAGCTTAAGCCCGTTTTAACTTTTGACCTGGATGATGAGCAAACCATGTTCAGAATTTCTTGTGGCCTCAACTATCAAAAATTAAGCTCCACTGGAATATATGATGTTTTCCAGGCATTGGCACAAGAGCAGGTTTTTAAAGAGCGACTATCGACACGTTCGGCTTCGGGTTATGCTTTTACTTGTAGGCCTGCCATTGGTTTAGATTTTATGCTCAGTGAAAAATGGGGGGCAGGCTTCGACCTCACCTATGTTACCGTAGACTGGAATAAGAACCTGGAACAGCTAAAATTTAACCGCCTTAACCCTGTGTCTATCCGGGGGGATAAAAGCTCTGGCGTTTTTTTATCTATGAGAGTCCTCTTTAGGTAGTAATATTTGGTA
>NZ_JAZQPU010000068.1:0-4756 GCF_045628745.1 Pedobacter sp. | reverse complement strand
AAAAAAACCTTCCGTTTGGAAGGTTTTTAGAGCGAAAGACGAGATTCGAACTCGCGACCCCGACCTTGGCAAGGTCGTGCTCTACCAACTGAGCTACTTTCGCATCACTATTAAAGAGCCTCTTATCGGGATCGAACCAATGACCTACTGATTACAAGTCAGTTGCTCTACCAGCTGAGCTAAAGAGGCATAAAAAAACCCCGTAAGTGATGAATTTACAGGGTTTAATTTCAGTACTCAGAGCGGGAATCGAACCCGCACGACTTTTAAGGTCACAGGATTTTAAGTCCTGCGTGTCTACCAGTTCCACCATCTGAGCAGGTGTTAAACCTTTTAAAATTAAAAACCTTCTGTTAAGAAAAGTTTTTAGAGCGAAAGACGAGATTCGAACTCGCGACCCCGACCTTGGCAAGGTCGTGCTCTACCAACTGAGCTACTTTCGCATTGTTGACCGCATCCGTGGTCTTTTTTAAACTTAGAAACTTTCCGATTTTGAATAGTTTCTTTCGTTTTGGTGATGCAAATATAGGCACAATAATAAACTCTGCAAGTTATTTTTTAAAAAAAATGTCAGCTTTCAAGTAAGTGATTGTTTTTCAGCACAACTAAAATTAAATTATTTTCAAATCCCCTTGTAAGAAGATACGTCATTAGCTTATGTTTCCGCTTATAGGGGTCTTTTTCGGTGATTGTTCTCAGTTTTTTTTCTGCACAATCCAGTAAAACCTTCTCATAATCGTCATTATCGATCCCATTTAATGCCCTTACAATCATTTTATCTGGCACCTGTTTAAATTTCAAGCCCTGTTTAATCTTAATCTTCCCCCATTTATTGATATTGAACTTCCCCGAAACATAAGCTTTAGCAAATCTTTCTTCATTTAAAAAGTTGGTGGTGATCAATTCTGAAATCAACTCCTCCACATCGCGGCTATGTAATCCCCATTCATAGAGCTTATTTCTGATCTCATATTGTGAACGCTCCTGGTAAGCGCAATAATGCTCCGCTTTTGCCAATGCAACTCTCTTGTCTAAAACGACCGTTTTTTGATTTGTTTCCAATGTTAAAATTAAATTAATTCCTAAATCAACCTTGAGATGCTGTTAATGGTGGCAATTTAACCCGCTCCTTTTACTAAAGCAAGTAATAGCATAAATAGTGATGTACATAAACAGCCAAGGTATACACAAAAAAACAGCTTAAATTTACAAAAAAAAGGAGGCATACTAACGCCTCCCCTATTCTAAAAATTAAAACTACCTCGTCGTGGAGCATTGATGTAAAAACGTTAACAAACAATAATCGTAACGCTTAATACATCATTCAGCATTAATTATATGCATTCGTAACAAAAATCGTAACACTCAATACACAAATCATAAATTACGCTGGTTGATTTCTTTAAGGCAATAGCGGTTAACGAAATCTCCTATTTTTTGTCCCTGTGCCAACCCTACCTCCACCGCATGACGAAAATGGTAACCAACATATATTCTCGACAAGCCAATTTCTTTTGCAGCACTTGAAAAGGAAGAAAACCTTCTTGTCACATTCGGTAATGCATCACTAGTCGCTGAAAAACTAATTTCATCTGTACCAAAAAAATCTCTGAAAACCTCAGCAGCGGCCGCAGCACTTATTGAATGATTTGAAGGGTAATCTGGCACAGGAGGTGTTGGAGCAGCCATTACATCCCATTCTGGATCTCCTATTGTATTTGGATTACCATCCTGTTCTCCTAAACGCACCGCAGTAATTGGTCGCCAGAAGTTATAGAAGAACTTACTGTCAAAAGCACTGATATTGGCATCTGCTTCAGCCATGTGCAGTATTGAAAGCAATCTAGCCGCTTTCCAGGCATCAAGATTTTTCTCTACAATAAGTTTTCTTGCCACACGGTTCATGCTCATTGGCACATTGTCTAACCAAAAAACAGCAATCTCAGCTTGCTCTTCTGTCCTGCTGGAACCTATTTTACAACCCAGCGTTTTGATTTCATTATAATCTGCCGTATACTCCGCACTATTAATCGCATAAGGTTCACTAGCCCTAAACTGCGAAGTTTCAAGCAGCCCAAAAGGATGTACCTTTCCCCAGCCAGGCATCATTACCATCCCATTGTACGGCGCCGCATCAAAGGGTGGTGTAGAACGATAAGCCCCAGCAATGGTACCCTGTGTAAACTGAAATTGTGCAGTTGATTCCCCATCATTAGTTCTTTTTTCTATCATGGCTTTGGCGGCAAGTTTGCCAACTTCTATTCCTGCAGTTTTGCTTTGGTTATCCGCAATGCCTGATAGACTTTCACTGAGTAAAGTGTTAACCGTTTGATGATCAGGAAAGAGGTGTACAATTACATCATGAGCAGCCTGAGCAACGGCAGCATCTGGATCTGCCTGGTTAAAAATGCCTACATTATAAGCATAACGCTCATATTTAGGATTAGTGCTGTTTAGCGCATCATGCATCGCTAAATTAATCATGGCATAAATTCTTGATTCCTGCATAGGTGGCATACCTCCCATGGAAGTTAGTGCAGCTGTTCCTGCCTCATTCCACTTTAAAACCATACCCGCACCATTTGCACTAGGAAAATCAATTGGTATTGGCGCGCTTGTATCTTTTTTACAAGCAGCCATACTAAGAAGTACAATTACCGTACTCATCAGTCTGATTAAGTGAGTTTTCATCTTGATATCATTTAATTTTATTTACGGTGATGAAACCATCGGGAGCAAATAATCCACTGTTGATGACCTTAATCCAGATAGTTTCCTCTTGTTGAAATAAAATTAAGGACAAAATAACCCCAATATGATGCACGCCTATTATAAACCAGCAGGACAAGGTTTTAATGCGCATATCAAAGTCTAAAAATCATTCAGCTACCAAATACGGTTATTTAGCGACTAAATCATGCTGTATGACTGCTTTACGCAATTGTTATCGTCCATATTGCGTAACTTTAAGTCAAGATGAAAATGGTCTTTAATCGGTCAAAGGGATCTGCATTATTCAAAAAAATAATGCTGCATATCCTGTTTTGGATCATCGTCATTACTTATTTTGCCTGGGGTTTTGGCTTCAACGACCACTGGAAAGCATCTGTTCTCAATTCTATCTTTTACCTGCCCGGACATTTACTTGCCGTGTATATGAACATCTATTTTTTGGTACCTCGTTACCTCATCCATAAAAAGTACTTTAAGTTTGCACTGGGTGTTATCTTAGTCGTTGCCTGCTGTAGTGCCTATGCCTGGACCATGCAACTGGTTTTATCTGCAAGTGATAAATACCATGGTTACAATATGCTCACCGGCATGACTATCCTCCCTTTTATTCACATCAGTGGCATTGCCATCTCTATTAAATTGCTCAGCTTTTGGTATCAACAAAAACAACAAACCCTTGAAGCACAACAGCAACGAACGAAGGCAGAACTGGAGATGTTGAAATCACAATTACACCCTCACTTTTTATTTAACACACTCAATAACCTCTATGCTTTTACCCTTGAAAAATCGCCTAAAGCACCAGAAATTGTACTTAAACTTTCAGCACTGCTGCGCTTTATGATATATGAAAGCAATACCCGTTTTATTCCTTTAAGTGAGGAAATAGATTTACTACATCATTATATTGAATTGGAAAAATTAAGGTATGGCGATCGCCTGGATATTTCTGTGGTTATCAGCGGTGAAATCTACCAATACCAGATCGCTCCTTTGCTTTTGTTACCGCTCGTAGAGAATGCTTTTAAACATGGCACAAGCGAGCAAATAGACCAATGCTGGGTTAGTTTAAACTTATCTGTTATGGAGGGGATAATGCATTTTCAACTGGTTAACAGCCTTGATAAAGAGCAGCACATGGATAAACACACGTCTGGTGGTGTGGGTTTGCAAAATTTAAATAGGAGACTTAAATTGATCTACGACGGGCATTGCAACTTAGAAGCCTTCATCCAGGAGGAAATCTATATCGTTAAGCTGGATATTACACTCGATCCTTTAAAAAAGGAAGCCTTTCAGGACAATAGAAACATTAAAGAATTTGGATGATGAAATGGAAATGTTTGATTGTAGATGACGAGCCACCGGCTTTAAAAATCATCAAGATGTATGCAGACATGGTGGAACAATTGGAAGTAGTGGCCACCTGTTCAAATGCACTACAAGCCATGAAAATGACCAATGAACATCAAATAGATTTGATTTTTCTGGACATCCAGATGCCTAAACTTTTAGGCACCAACTTCCTGAAAACATTACAAAACCCGCCGAAAGTTATTTTCACTACTGCCCATAGAGAATTTGCAACGGATGCCTTTGACCTCGATGCAGTGGATTATTTATTGAAACCCATTTCTTTCGAAAGGTTTTTAAAAGCCGTTAATAAGGTAACGCTGGATAGCGTTCCTCATGAAATGACTTCTGTACCCCAAAAACAGGGCTTCCTTTATTTTCGGTCAGAACGAAAAATGGTAAAAGTGTTTTTTGACGACATCCAGTATGTAGAGAGCATCAAAGATTATATTAAAATAGTGCGCGATAACCAGTTACCTCCGCTAATGGTTAAACAATCTATAAGCACTTTAGAAGCCATGTTGCCTTCCAACCAGTTTATCCGCATCCATCGCTCCTACATTGCCTCTATTCAAAAAATTTCCGCCTATACTGCATATGATATTGAAATTGGCAGTCTTGAATTACCTATCGGAAGACAATATATGACCGCTGTAAAGAAAACATTTTC
>NZ_JAZQPU010000067.1:0-13010 GCF_045628745.1 Pedobacter sp. | reverse complement strand
AATATCGGCTTTTATAGGTTGCTTAATCTGATTTATTCCCGGCATGCAGGTGTAATGTTGTTCACAAACATAAAATTAATTCCTTTATAAAATAGCATTGTTCTTCATTGCGGCATAACCACCAGCAATGTTGATAACCTTATCTACGCCACGGGCCTTTAGAATGGAAGCGGCGATCATAGAGCGGTAGCCTCCGGCACAGTGGATATAATAAGTCTCCTGCGGTTTAACATCAGTTGTCCAGTCATTGATATAATCTAATGGCTTGCTGTGGGCATAGTTAAAATGCTCGGTTTCAAATTCACCAGGTTTACGCACATCCAAAACATTCAGCGCAGGTTGCTCCTGTAAAGTAGCTGCAAAAGCAGCAGCGGAAATGGATTGAATACTTTCAAGGTCTTTTCCTGCAGCTTTCCATGCCTGTATACCACCTTTTAAGTAACCGATGGTATTATCGTAACCTACCCTTGCTAAACGGGTAAGGGCTTCCTGCTCCTTGCCTTCTTCTACAATTAATAAAATAGGCTGGTGCATATCTGTAATCAAAGAACCTACCCATGGGGCAAATTGCCCGTTTAAGCCAATGTTTACTGATGATGGAATAAAGGCATCACCAAAAACCTGTGGATCACGGGTATCAAGCAAAAGTGCGTGGGTTTGGTTGGCCAGGTCTTCAAAATCTTCTGGCGACAAAGGGTTTAAGCCTTTCTCATAAACCTGGTCTACGCTGATGTAACCATGTTTATTCAGAGATGCATTTTTAGCGAAATATTGAGGTGGCGGCAAAATACCTTCCGTTACTTCTTTAACAAACTGTTCTTTAGTTTCTGCCTTCAGGGCATAATTAACCTGCTTCTGGTTACCCAGGGTATCAAAAGTTTCCTTACTCATGTGTTTGCCACAGGCAGAGCCTGCACCGTGTGCCGGATAAACCAACACCTCGTCTGGAAGGTTAAGAATTTTACTGTGAAGGGAATCATATAAGGTAGCGGCCATGTCTTCCATGGTCAGCGCGCCCTGCTGGGCTAAATCTGGTCTGCCCACATCACCAATAAATAGTGTGTCGCCGCTAAAAATACAATAAGGTTTGCCGTCTTTATCTTTAAGTAAATAGGTAGTAGATTCTGGTGTATGTCCAGGGGTATGTAAAGCGGTAATGGTTATCTCTCCTAGTTGAAAGACCTCATGATCTACAGCAATGTAAGACTCAAAAGTTGTGTCGGCTGTAGGGCCATATATAATTTTAGCACCAGATTTCTGCGCCAGGTCGATATGACCGGACACAAAGTCTGCATGAAAGTGGGTTTCAAAAATATATTTAATAGTAGCGTTGTCTTTCTCTGCTTTCTTAAGATAAGATTCTACCTCTCTCAGCGGATCGATAATGGCAGCTTCACCCTTACTTTCAATATAATAAGCAGCCTCGGCGAGGCATCCGGTGTAAATTTGTTCTATCTTCATTGCATCTCTATTAAGGCACAAAAATAAGCTTATTATCAGATAACATAGGCCCTAAAAGCGAAAATACACTATTTTTATTAGGCAGTTAGCTCACCACGAAGTGATTGTGACATTAATTGTGCTATTTGTGGCCCAGGAATATTTAAACCCATCAGGTACATTAATTTAGTGACTGCGGCCTCGAAAGTCATGTCATAACCACTAATGACACCCATATCCTGGAGTTTTCTACTGGTTTCATATTTACCCAATTCAACCGAGCCCACCTGGCATTGTGAGATGTCGACAATTATTTTTCCAGCCTGAATGGCTTGCTCCAAACTCTCAATAAACCAACAATCGGTAGTGGTATTGCCCGCACCAAAAGTTTCAATAATAATGGCATCAACAGGTGCACAAGTAATGGCTTTTACGGCCTGTGCCGTTATGCCGGGGTACATTTTTAACACCCCAATATTGGCATTAAAATTAGAATGGACAATTAAAGGACCTAAAGAAGCTTTTTGGATATAATTATTGAAAAAAGTAAGGTGAACACCAGCTTCAGCCAATACATGATAATTTGGCGTTCGGAAGGCTTCAAAATTCTTTGCATTGTATTTAATAGCACGGTTACCTCTAAAAAGCTGGTAATCAAAATAAATACACACTTCAGGAACCATGGCTTTGCCATGCTTTTTTGTGGCGGCAATTTCCAGTGCCGTAATCAGGTTTTCTTTAGCATCCGTTCTGATTTCACCGATAGGCAATTGCGAACCGGTAAATACCACAGGCTTGGCCAGATTTTCTAGCATAAAGCTTAAAGCGGAGGCCGTGTAAGCCATGGTGTCAGAACCATGAAGGATGACAAATCCATCAAATTCATCATAGCGGCTTTCGATGATTCCGGCCAGTTTAGTCCATACATCAGGATGCATATTGGAAGAATCAAGGATGGGATCGAAAGAATGAACTTCAAGGTCATAATTCAACCTGGCCATTTCTGGCACATTCTGCCGGATTTGTTTGAAATCAAAAGGAATGAGCATCCCTGTTTGCGCATCATTAACCATCCCTATTGTACCACCAGTGTAGATGATGAGAATTTTTGTCATGTGCTGCTAAACTAAAAAAATCTTCCGGGAATTCTCTGTAGTGATGGCTGCAATTTCTTCCAAAGGAAGCGCATATATCTCGGCTAGCTTATTAGCTACATGAACCAGGTAACTGCTTTCATTTGGTTTACCACGGAAAGGCACAGGTGCAAGGTATGGTGAATCGGTTTCAAGAACCAGATGTTCTAAAGGCACATGTTTTAACACCTCATCTAAACCAGCCTTTTTATAGGTTACCACCCCGCCTATGCCCAGGTAAAAGCCCAGGTCTATCGCCTGCAGTGCATGGTCGAGATTTCCTGTAAAACAATGTAAAATACCTCGCAGCTGATCACCTCTTTCAGCCTCTAAAACTTCAAACACCTCATCAAAAGCTTCGCGGCAATGGATCACAATGGGCAGGTTTAATTTCTTTGCCCAGGCTATTTGTTGGTGAAAAGCATCCTTTTGCAGATCCAGGGTAGTTTTATCCCAGTACAGATCTATACCTATCTCTCCAATGGCTACTATTTTTCTTCCTGCAATGGTGCTGTAAATAGCATCAAGCAGCTGTTGAAAATCTTCCTTAACATCACAAGGGTGAAGGCCTGCCATGGCAAAACAGTTTTCCGGATAACGACTAACCAGCTCATCAATCATGGCAACAGAAGCTAGATCAACATTTGGTAAAAACAGGCGATTTACCTTCTGATCAAAACAGCGCTGCATCAGTTGAGCCTGTTTCAGTTCATCCCTTTCATAATAAAGGTGAGTATGGGTGTCAGTTAAAAGCATGCGGTAAAGTTATCCATAAAAAAAACCTGTTCAACGAATTGAACAGGTTTTAATGTTTATTTTAATGTTTTATACTTATTTTTTTACAGGAGCAGTAGCTACCGGAGCCGTTGCAGGTGCAGCAACTGGTTTTTTGATATCCGTTAATTCCACTTCAAACACTAATGGAGTGAAAGGATTGATACCACCTTGAGGCATACCATTTTCGCCATAGCCTAATTTAGAAGGAATGATGAAAGTAGCTTTACCACCTTTACCTAATAATTGTAAACCTTCGTCAAAACCTGGAATTGCCTGACCTAAAGCAAATGCACGTGGACCATATTGCGCTTGTGCGTTAAATTTACCCGCTTCTTTTGCTTTTTTAGCATCACTTGTGTCGAAGATATTATCTTTTCCGTCAGTTTTTTTAGTTGCTAATTTACCAGTGTAGTTGACCATGATGGTATCACCAACTACAGGTTTTTGTGCAGAACCTGGGTTAGAAATTACATACTGTAAACCAGAAGCCGTAGTTTGAACTTTAAGGTTGTTATCAGCGATGTATTTTTTAATTTTTCCATCTTCAGAAGCTTTGTGTTTTGCAATTGAAGCCTGGTAATCTTTCTGGAAGAAATCTCTGGCTTTGTTTTGAAATACAGAATCAGCTTCTTTTGGATCTTTGTGAAGTACTGTTTCAACTTTAACGGTAAAGATTAAGTATTTATCGTTTTTAAGTGCTTCAGGTTTTGGCTGACCAGAATGTTTAGCCATCGTATCAAGATCTAACTTGAAAGTAGCGCTATCACCTTCACCGAAAAGGTAAAGAACATCATTCATGTCACCAGCGTACATTTTTTTTCCTACTGGAAATACTTGTGGTTGCTCTAAATCGTAGGTATTAGCCATGATTGAATCTTTTTCATTTTTCTGAATAAAGTTCAATTTGATGATATCACCTTCTTTAATTTTTTCTTTTCCTTCTGATTTATGTATAGTATACATTAAACCACCTGGTCCCTTTTTGTAGTTGTTACAAGCGGCTAAAGCAAGCGTAGCTGCAAAAATAATTACTAGACTTTTTTTCATTGCGTTATTTGTCTTTTTTAAATGTTAGTTAAGACCCTCGTGGAATCTTATTTTGGTTAATTTATTTATTGTTTTGAAACCTTACGGTATTCAATATTTTAAAGCAACAATTGCGTTTTATATTCTGGCAGAATAGATTTAAAGTAGGCTACAGTTTCGTTCAGCCCCTTATCAGAAGCGCCGCCTGCAGCATTTCTATGTCCACCACCATTAAAGTATTTTCTACAGATTTCATTGGCAGGAAAATCGCCTGTGGAGCGTAAAGATAGTTTAACCCTATCTTTTCTTTCAATGATGAAAGCAGCCAACCTGATGCCATTTACTGACAATGCATAGTTAACTATACCCTCTGTATCGCCTGTAACGATATTGTAATGTTTCAATTCCTCAGCAGTAACCGTAATGATAGCTGTATTTAAATCTTTAATGACCTCCAGCTTATTTGACAAACAATGTCCTAAGAAACGTAAACGGTTTTCTGTGGCATTATCGTATACCAATTGGTGAATCCTCCAGTGTTCAGCACCTGCATCTATCAAATCTGCCCCTATGCGGTAAACGTCAGAAGTGGCAGAAGGGAAACGGAAAGAGCCAGAATCAGTCATGATACCTGTATAAAGACAGGTAGCAATATCTTTGCTCATGAATGCACCATCTTCCAATTCGTTGACGATAAAATCGTAAACTAGTTGCGCTGCTGCACAGGCGTTGATGTTCCAGTGTCTGTAATCATCGAAATCTTCCGGATCCAGGTGGTGATCGATCATCAGTTTATAGCCTGCTGCCATGCGGATCACTTCACCCAATTCATTGATTCTGCTCAGGGTGTTAAAGTCAAGACAGAAAATAAGCGCAGCTTCGGCTACTAAAGCCTCTGCTTTTTCTTTTTCTTCTGTATAGATAATAACATCAGAATTGTTGGGCAACCAATGTAAAAAATAAGGGTAATCTGTAGGCGTAATCACTTTAACATGATGCCCTTTTTGGATCAAATAAGCATACAGACCCAATGAAGATCCCATTGCATCACCATCTGGTTTATGGTGTGTTGTAATTACAATTTTTTGCGGCGTTGCCAGCAAAGATTTAAGTTCAGAAAGAGATAGCATATATTTGGCACAAAGCTAACAATTTAATGATGAATTGTCGCTCCTATTATTTCAAGCTTTAATATTAAGGGTTTAATATGTAATTTTGCAAAAAAATATAAATAAAAAATGGCTACAAACAGAACTTTTACAATGATCAAGCCTGATGGCGTTGCTAATGGTCATATCGGTGCAATTATTAATGACATCACTGCTGCAGGTTTCAAAATCATTGCTTTAAAATACACTAAACTGACTCCTGAAAAAGCTGGAAAGTTTTATGAGATCCACAAAGAACGTCCTTTTTACAATGATTTAGTAAGCTTTATGTCTTCCGGGCCTATTGTAGCTGCCATTTTAGAAAAAGAAAATGCAATTGAAGATTTCAGAAAATTAATTGGTGCTACTGACCCTACAAAAGCAGAAGAAGGTACTATCCGTCAGAAATATGCCACATCAATTGATGCTAACGTGATTCATGGTTCAGATTCAGACGAAAATGCACAAATTGAAGGTGACTTCTTTTTCACTGCTGAGGAGCGTTTTTAATTAAACCCTTATCTCATTTAAAAATAAGCACCCCTTAAAAGGTGCTTATTTTTTTGAGTATAAAAAATAATAAGCCTATAAATGAAACTCATTAAAAGCTTGATCTTCCCTAAAATAAACAACCAAATGAAAAAAACTTTTATCGCCTTATCACTTTCATTCTTCGCTTTTGGAGCCATGGCGCAAAAAAAAGCAGCCACTCCGGTGAAAGCAACTGTAAAAAAACAAGCTATCCCCGTAAAAGCTAAGGTACAAACTTTGACCAACGGACTTGATTCTGCCAGTTATGCCTTTGGTTTAATGATGGCTACTAATTTAAAAACTAACGAGTTAACTACACTCAATTACGATTTAATGGTTAAAGGATTGAAGGATGCCTTTAATAACCAGACACCAATGCTTGATATGGATGCCTCACAAAATGCCATCTCTAGTTTATTCAGGGAAGCGGGGAAGAAAAAATATGCTGCTGCCCTGGCAGAAGGAGCTGCATTTTTTGAGAAGAACAAAAAAGTTCCGGGGGTTATTACTACAGCCAGTGGTTTACAGTACCAGGTATTAAAAGCAGGAAGTGGAGAAAAAGCCACTGCGGCAGACAGGGTTACCGTACATTATACGGGCACGTTACTTAATGGAACAGAGTTCGACAATTCTTATAAAAGAGGTGAGCCTACTTCGTTTGGGGTAACGGGCGTAATTACAGGCTGGACAGAAGGATTGCAATTAATGCAAAAGGGATCTAAGTTTAAGTTCTTCATCCCTTATGAATTAGCCTATGGCGAGCGTTCTCCAGGACCGGAAATACCTGCTTATAGCAACCTTATTTTTGAGATTGAATTAATTTCTATAGCGGGTAAATAACATCCTTAACAAACCATTTCACCCACTCGTTGTTATAATGAAAACAAAAATAACGCATATGAAAAAGTATCTCCCTATCGCCATGGTGGCTTTCTTAACCACAACCCTAACCAGCTGTGCTGCTATTGAAGGCATTTTCAAAGCAGGAGTATGGTCAGGAATCATCATAGTGGTGATTGTACTCGCCATTATTATTTGGATAATCAGAAAAATATTTGGAGGCAGAAGTTAAGCCTTACAAAAATACAATATCCGTAATGACTTCAGAACCGGTTCTTTCATTCAATTTTTGGATGATACCGGTTCTTACCATTAAAAGCTCATTTTTAATGACCGAAGATTCAATTCTCACAAAGAGTTTTTGGTGTGCAACATAAATCTGCGTGGTCCTGTTGGCAATAGCCTTGCCCATTACTTCAGGCCATAAGGCCACTACTGAAGTCTGATCAAAACGTCCTCTTAATTTATAGACAGATAACATTTTATTGATACCTTCTTTTAGGGTAATATCGTTAGGTTTACGCATGATTTACAGCTCCGTTATTTACTTCGAACAAAGTTACAGGAACTTTAATGCTATTGAAAATATTTAACACTCTTTCTCTGCCGGTATCTGTCATAAAAATTTGGCCAAAATCATGATGCGACACCATTTCCATCAGTTTATGCATACGGTGGTCATCGAGCTTGTCAAAAATATCATCTAACAACAATAAGGGCTTGAAACCTTTATATTTTTGCAGGTAAGCATACTGGGCGAGTTTAAGTGCAATCAGAAAAGATTTCTGCTGCCCCTGGGAGCCAAACTTCTTCAAAGGCATATCTGCCAAGGTAAACAACAAGTCATCCTTATGAATGCCCATGGTTGTTCTTTCCAGTGCTTTATCTTTTTCTGATGATTGTGTGAGCAGCTGCTCAAAAGAGGCATCCTTTAATTGCGAAGCATAGACCAAAGAAACCACTTCGCGGTCGTCGGTAATGAAGGAATAATAGTTATTAAATAAAGGAATAAATTCCTCCATGAACTCCGTGCGTTTATTAAACAATCTGTTACCCGAAGCCACCAGTTGTTCATCAAAAATATGCAGTAGTTCAGGGTCGTATTTACGGGTTATGGCAATTTGTTTAAGCAGCGCATTGCGGTTGAGCAAATGACGGTTATAGATAATCAGCTCATCCAGGTAACGGGCATCGGTTTGGGAAATTACATTATCCATAAAACGACGTCTTTCTTCACTACCTTCCATAATGATATTAATATCATATGGAGAAATCATCACCACAGGAAATAAACCGATATGATCGGCAAGCTTGTCGTATTCTTTTTTATTCCGCTTAAATTGTTTTTTCTGATTTCTTTTCACCCCGCAGGTAATCTTTTCATTTTTTTCCTGGCGATTGAAATCACCCTGAATTAAAAAAAGATCTTCTCCTGTTTTAATCTGCTGACTGTCAATAGGGTTAAAATACCCTTTACATAAACACAGGTAATGAATGGCATCGAGCAGATTTGTCTTTCCACCCCCGTTATTGCCTATAAATGCGTTGACTGATTGTGAAAAACTGACATCAGCATCAGCATAATTCTTGAAATTTAAAAGGGTAATATTTTTTAACCACATAGCTTACAACAACAAAGTTACCCTTTAACAACGTTAAATCACTAAACTTTAATTAAATACTGGAAAAAGGAGTTGATACTTTCGTTGAAAAATGTATTTTTGCAATCCTTAATACTTTAAAAATAAAATGTCCACAGCAGAAAAAGAAATAAACAACCCTGTTAAAAAAGGTTCTTTTGTACAAGAGAACTCAAAAAGCCTGTTATTCATTATAGGTGCAATAGTGGTATTGATTGGTATTTATGTATGGTATCAAAATGTCTATTTAAAAGACAGAGCTCAAGAAGCTTCAGCAAAAATGTATAAAGCAGAACAATACTTAGGTGTTGACTCTTTAGCGAACAAAGCCTTAAACGGCGATGGTGGCTACCCAGGCTTTGAGCAGATTGCAGATGAGTATGCCAATACAAAATCAGCAAACTTAGCAAACCTATATTTAGGTGGTATATATTTACGTAAAGGTGAATACAAAAAAGCGACAGAAGCTTTGGGTAAGTATGCAGAAACCGGCAGTCCTGTTGCAGATCCATTAGCTTTAGGCTTATTGGGCGATGCTTATAGCGAATTGAAAGACTATAAACAAGCTGCTACTTATTACAAGAAAGCTGCAGATAAAGCGAGCAACAAATTTACTTCGCCAATGTTCCTTAAAAAACTAGGTTTAGTTTATGAGCAATTGAAAGATTTTAAAGCGGCTAAAGATGCCTATTCAAAAATCATCACTGAATATCCTTCTAGTCAGGAAGCGGCTATGATTGATGCTTATATAGCACGCGCTGAAGCACAAATTAAATAACAATTCCTAAAATATTTATGGAGGCTAACCCTAAAGGTTAGCCTTTTTTGTAGGCAATCCTTATCTTTATCACATGGCAACACAACTAAAAAACCTGTCAGACTTCTCTCACACCACCGTTCCTGATGGCAGTCCTTATCATTTCGCAATTGCCGTTGCAGAATGGAATGCAGAAGTAACCGGCGCATTGTACAACGGTGCGTTAGCAACCTTACAGCAATATGGCGTTAAAGAAGAAAACATTCTGTCGGTAGCCGTACCAGGTAGTTTTGAACTTACCGGGGCAGCAGAAATAATTTTAAGCAAACATCCACACCTCGATGCTGTTATTTGTCTGGGATGTGTGATCCAGGGAGACACCAAGCATTTCGACTTTATATGCGATGCCGTGGCCCAGGGCATTACAAATGTTGGTATTAAACACAGTAAACCGGTAATATTTGGTGTACTGACCACCAACGACCAGCAGCAAGCGATAGACCGTGCAGGTGGCAAACATGGCAATAAAGGCGATGAAGCTGCTATCACTGCTATTAAAATGGCTGACCTTGCCGCCACGTTATAATTTAAAAAAGAAAACCATGGAGTGGAAAAAAATTACGGATGTTGCAGAGATTTCCGAAATCAAACAACAAGAAGGTTATAGCCTGATTTTCAAACACAGCACCCGTTGCTCGGTGAGTATGATGGCCAAAAGAAGATTTGAGATGGATTGGGATGCAATTCCTGAAGGTACCAAACTTTACTTTTTAGATTTAATCAGCTATCGCGACATTTCTGCGCAGATAGCTGAAACTTTTCAGGTGCACCATGAATCTCCGCAGATCTTATTAATCAAAGATGGCGAATGTATTCTTGATGCTTCCCACGGCGATATTTCTGCAGAAGAGGTAGCCGAAGTTATTAGTAATTAAAAGTTATAGTCTTTGTAATATCAGGGTGAATACTGTAAGCTACAGGACAGGTATTTGCTGATCTTTCAATAATCTTTTTATCCTTGTCGGTGTATTCATTGGCAGGGAATTGAAAATTAACGACAATTTCAGACACCCGTCTTGGGTTTTCAGTCATCACCTTGGTAATTTCGCAGGTAGTGCCATCAATGTTAAAACCATGTTCATTTGCCGCGATGCCAATGATGGTCAGCATGCAGTTTCCTAATGATGTTGCCAATAAATCTGTTGGTGAAAATGCTTCTCCTTTGCCCTTGTTATCTAGTGGAGCATCGGTTATAATTTCGTTTCCTGAGCGTTCATGTATAGAAGTTGTTCTTAAACCACCGTTGTAAGTTATTCTTGAAGTTGCCATATCATTGTTTTTTGACTACAAGATTACCATTAATTTTTTGGGATATCAACCAGCAACAAGCACAATTCAATCCTATTGCTTAACTTTGTGCCATGATCGAACTTCCGGTTGTTTCAGCAAACCAAAAACCACGTAAACCAGATTGGCTTAGAGTTAAGCTTCCTGTAGGTAAAGAATATGCTCAAGTGCGCAGCTTGGTGGACACGCATAAGTTACATACCATTTGCGAAAGTGGCAATTGCCCTAACATGGGCGAATGCTGGGGAGCAGGTACGGCAACTTTCATGATTTTGGGAAATATCTGTACCCGCTCCTGCTCATTTTGTGCAGTAGCCACTGGCAGACCCCTTGCTGTGGACGTTGATGAACCTAACCGCGTTGCGAACTCCGTAAAGCTAATGCAGGTAAAACATTGTGTGATTACTTCTGTAGACCGTGATGATTTGAAAGACGGAGGCTCTATTATTTGGGCTGAAACTTTACAGGCTATTCGCCGCGAAAGTCCTGAAACTACACTGGAAACCTTAATTCCTGATTTCAGAGGCATCTGGGCAAATTTAGAGCGTGTGCTTGCAGAAAAACCTGAAGTGGTTTCCCACAATATGGAAACTGTAAAAAGGCTGACTAAACAAGTAAGGATCCAGGCTAAATACGACCGCAGTCTTGAATGTTTAAAACGTATTTCTGAAGCCGGTGTAAGAACTAAAACAGGTATTATGCTTGGTTTAGGAGAAACCGAAGAAGATGTATTTGAAGCAATGGATGATATTGTGGCTAATGGTGTTCATATTTTGACCCTTGGTCAATACTTACAGCCAACACGCAATCACCACCCTGTTGTTGACTGGATTCACCCTGATCAATTTGCAAAATATAAAGAAGTAGGTTTGGCTAAAGGTTTAAGGTATGTAGAAAGCGGACCATTGGTACGTTCTTCTTACCATGCTGAAAAACACTTATTCGAATTTTAACCTAACATATGCCTAACCACAAGTGGTAGATTTTCTGCCACCTGTGAGGCGGTCATATTAAAATGATCGACGGCTAAATCATCGCCAGATTTTCCATGGAAATAACAGGCGACCACCGCAGCGTGTTCTGGCGTTAACCCTTGTGCCAGGTAAGCAGTAATCATTCCTGTTAAAACATCACCCATTCCACCCTGGGCCATTCCAGGATTTCCTGTTGGATTAATATACACCATTCCATCGCTGGCTACGATAAAGGTATACTGATTTTTCAACACAATTACACTTTGGAGCTTCATCGCTTGTTTGCGTGCTGTCATTAAGCGCTCATGCCAGGAGTCATGCTTCCCGAATAAATGATCAAACTCTTTCAGGTGTGGCGTTAATATCGAGCCTGGGCTCACTAAATCCTGAAGTTCTTGATGATTAGCCAAAAGATTTAAAGCATCAGCATCTATAACCAGCGCTTTCTTCAAATGAAGCAGCTTTTCTACTAAATCTTTTGCTTCAGGAGATGTACCTAAGCCACTGCCAACAGCAATGGCGTTATATTTATCCGCCTGTTGAAACACTCTTTCACGGTCTACATACATCACTTCAGGCAACGATGTATTTAAAGTATTTAAACCACTTTCAGGGATACAAAGTGTAGTTAAACCTGCTCCTGCATACAGACAAGCTTTTGCATTTAATAGCGCTGCCCCCATGGTTTGTTTTTCTCCGGCAAGAATTAAAGCATGACCGTAGGTGCCTTTGTGACTAAAAGCTTTCCTAGGCTTGAAGAGGTTCTTGATATCCGCATTTTCAATCAGGCTAAATGCGGAAGCTTGATTTTGAATGAAGTTTTCATCGAGGCCAATATTGACTACTTCAAATTTCTCTGTTGCCTTTGCTGATTCAGGAAAGAAGAAATTTATTTTAGGCCTTTGGAAACAGATGGTTTTATAGGCTACAACACCCTTATATTCATGAGGTAGTTGGCCCTCTGTAAAAAAACCCGTAGGCACATCTACAGCATAAACAACCTTATTTAATCCATTAATCAAACTAACCAGCGCTTCCATTTTTCCGGTGAGGGGCTTATTTAAGCCTGAACCTATCAAAGCATCAATGATAATCGTTGTATTCAGGTTTTTGATAACCTCAGGCTCATTGATGTGTTCAACTTCAAGAGGAAGATCTTGCAAGCGCTGTAGATTAGTTAAATAATCGTTGCTTTGTTTATCATTAAAATCAGCGACAATCAGCTTTATTTGTTTGTAGCCCTTATGGAGTAATAAGCGCCCAATAGCTAATCCATCTCCCCCATTATTTCCTTTACCACAAAAAATAGTGATGGAAATGTCCTTTTTTAATTCATCACGCAAAAAGGCGGCAACAAATGCTTCAGCTGCTCTTTCCATTAAATCAATAGAAGAAAT
>NZ_JAZQPU010000066.1:0-8520 GCF_045628745.1 Pedobacter sp. | reverse complement strand
GAATAATTGTTTTGCGATAGATGGATTACGTGCGATTGCACTGATTAATTGTCCAAAAACAACACCGATTCCGACACCAGAACCTGCTAAAGCAATTGTTGCTAAACCTGCACCGATTAATTTTGCTGATTGTAAGATCATAATTTTAAATGGTTTTTCATTTCTATAAATAATTATAGAAATATTATTTGAGTATAAATTATTTAGTTATTACTTTTAGTTTATAATTTTTAGCTATATAAAAACAAAAAGGGTAATTTATACAAAGTTTATATATTAATATATAACTTCATTTTACTATAAGCCTGGCAGGACTCGAACCTACAACTTTATTATTATGAGCAACACATTCTACCATTGAATTACAGGCTCTTTTATTTCTACATTTATTTTTACAGTTACCGTACCTAGTTTATACTTTTAGTTATTACTTTTAGTTTACACTTTTAGTTATTACTTTTAGTAAAACTATAAAGTGAAACTATAAAGTAAAACTATAAAGTTATTGCTATAAGTTGTTACTTATAGTTTTACTTTTTATAAAACTATAAAGTTTTACTTTTTATAAAACTACAAAGTTGTTACTTTTTATAAAGTAAAAATCGAAATAATTGAAGATAACGGACTTTGGAATCGAACCAACCCTTAGGGTCATGAGCCCCATGTGCTACCATTACACCTGCCCGTTTTATACTTTTTCTAAAACTATAAAGTAAAAGTAATAACTAAAACTAAAAAGTGAAACTATAAAGTAAAGGGTGGTAACTAATGGGGATCGAACCCATGACCTTTTGAATCACAATCAAATATTCTACCACTGAACTATAATTACCCTTTTTGTTTTTATATAACTAAAGGTAAAAACAAAAGTCTAAATTCTATTGAATTTTTTTATTAATGTGTGACATATTATGAAAATCTAGAAAAAGCATTCGTCCCTAAAGAAGTATTTGTGCTTTTTCGTAAATAAGCTGGTGCCAAGAATTGCTTAATGCCAACTTTTTCGTTTTATAAAAACTAAATATTAAATACAAAAGTTTTATCATTTTTCCGTTCTCCAACTGCACGTTCCCGTACAATTACCTTGTTACGACTTCGTCCCAATCGAGCATTCCCGTACGCAAGCTGTTAGTTTATAAGTATAACACAATATAAACCACTTTTCCCACTTTAAGGGAAGCGTCTTTCGGACCGTGACGGGCGGTTTGTACAGAGCTCCAGTACAAATTCACCGCAACTTTGCTGATTTGCGATTACTGGCGATTCCCCCTTCATGTTTTCAAGTTGCAGAAAACAATCCGACATAAGAATTTTTAGAGATTTACGCAAAATATTATTGTTCCTCTTTGAAATTCCCATTGTAGCACATGTGTAGCCCAACTCTCAAAGGCCATGACGACTTGCCGTGATCCCCACCTTCCTCTGAGCTTTCCCCAGCAGTAACTTCTAAGCTGCATCAGATATCTTGTCTTGCAATATTTTCTGAATTTTAATTAGAAGTGAGGTTTTCGCTCGTTCATAGCAATTAACCATCTATTTCACAACACGAACTTACGACAGCCATGCAACACTTGTGTCATCAATTATGCGTCAAGATTTTTTGTAATTCACCTTTGATCGAAACCAAAGGTATATGAATACTTTTCTGTGACTTTTTTTCAATGACTTTCACGAGTTGGTAAGATTAAACGAGGATTATCAGATTAAACCACATGCTCCACCGCTTGTAAGAACTCCCGTCAATTCCTTTAAGTTTCAACCTTGCGGTCGTACTACCCAGGCGGATTGTTTCACGCGTTAGCTGTAAAGAAAGAATACAAAAGATTCTTCTTTTAACAATCATCGTTTACGGCGTAGACTA
Organism: Pedobacter sp.; assembly: GCF_045628745.1. Taxonomy (GTDB): domain Bacteria; phylum Bacteroidota; class Bacteroidia; order Sphingobacteriales; family Sphingobacteriaceae; genus Pedobacter. The sequence goes on along the minus strand of NZ_JAZQPU010000066.1, from coordinate 6,659 downwards.
CCAGGATATCTAACCCTGTTTGCTCCCTACGCTTCCGTACCTCAGTGTCAGTTAAGTTTTGAAAGCTGCCTTCGCTTTTGGTGTTCCTCCTTATATGACAACATTTAAACGTTTACATAAGAAATTCCGCTTACACATCCTTAACTCTAGTTTTATCATATGCAAATCCTTCGCTACAGTTATTACTCCAGCATTTTAGATTCAGTTAATAAAACCACCTACATACCCTTTACGCCCATTAATGCCGAATAACGCTCGCACTGTCTGTATTACCGCGGCTGCTGGCACAGACTTAGCCAGTACTTCTTTCTAGATTATGGTACAGTCATTATCTTCCCACCTGAAAGCGTTTTACAGCTAAATGCCTCCTTCACGCACAAATTCTCGCTGGGTCAAGCTTTCGCTCATTGCCCAAGATTCCTCACTGCTGTCCCCCGTAGGGGATCAAACCTTATTTCAGTTCTGATGTGGCTGTGCATTCTCCCAAATCAGCTACGGATCATCAGCTTGGTAAGCCATTACCCCACCAACTACTTAATCCGACACTCACCTATCTAACAACGACGTATCTTTATCTTCAAATATTAATAATATTTGACATTATTCAGTATTCCTCAAAGGTTTTTGTAAGCATATCCTGAATTGTTAGGTAAGTTTTAAGTGCATTATTCACCCGGACGCCACTGCAATTATTTATATAATCGCCGTTCGACTCGCATGTGTCAAGCGGAACTCTAGCGTTCATTCAGAGTCAGGATCAAACTCATCAAATTTTATAATTATAAATTTTTATTTATATTACATTTTAACCACTTATTTTCTTTTTTATTAAACTCTATTTTCGTCTACAAAAGCAAATACCTTTTGTTTTTTTCAAAATTGGATACCCATTGTAAGCACAATGGGAAGAATAGGATTTGAACCTATGAAGAACTATGTTCGGCGGATTTACAGTCCGCTGCCTTTGACCACTCAGCCACCTTCCCTTTGGTTCATACTCAAAGTTTTCACCTTCGTTTTTACCGAGAGTTATAAACCATGTTTGTCTTCTGGTTTGTTAGTATTATACAAGGCAGCATGCCAAAAACTAAATCTGAAAACTTAAAAAGTTTTTCGGATTATAAACCGATATTAGATGAAAAGATACTAGAGTATTTAGAATTACTTTGTAATTTTTTTAAGACTCATAATCTTCTTTTCATTTTCATTTTACGTCTAGCTAAAAAGCTATATAAATAATTAACATTCACATCTAAATACAAAAAAAAATAAAAAGCAACGATTCAATAAACAGTTGATAAAAATGTTAATTTGTCAATTTGTGGCATGTTTTTTTGTTTTTTTTTTTTTGACTAAAAATTGTTATTTTCCAATTTTGTTAGAATTGTTGTTTTAAAATTTAATTAGTCGTGGGTTTTTCAGAGAAAACCAAACATTTCGTGGAGTTATACTCCAACTAAAAGGAATAACCTTTTTATCTAAAGTTTTGATTATATGAAAGTTTAAACTATAAATAAAGTTTAACAAGATAAAACCAAGCAATTAAATTAGAATCGAATCGCTTGGAAAACTTTTTAAGTTTTTTTTTTAGTTAATACTTTTAAGTTATAGCATATTATTATTATTAATCCTCGTCATCATCAAAACCATCAAAAGTAGCAAGTAAAACTTGTTTGTTTGTGAGATTTTGAATATAGAAATCAAATACGTGTGAAACTTTAACGTTTAAACTTTGTTGGAAATTAAATTTATATTTTGCGTATTTATTAAATTTTTTTTTGTGTATGATAATACGTGCTTTGCTAAAGTTATTACGATTAAAGCTTTTGTAAATTTGATTGCATGAATCTCTGATGATGACCTCTAATACTGAAATAACACTTTTTATTTCGACCAAAATAATTTTTACAACAGTATGATTTCAAATAATATCATTAGAGACTAAGGAAGAACAAATATTGTTAAGTACATTAATTTGTTGCTGAGATTTTGTACGAACATTTTCAGCATCCTTACTAAATGTCGCGTTAATATCAAAATCAATTTGACTAGAACCAGTAACTGGACTATAATTTTGATAATAAATTAACGCTTCACAGCAAGTTTCCAAGAACGTATAATTATCAATATCAAACTCTGCTTCCCCAAATAACGATAATTGTAATTGATCCAAAACAAAAGAATTAGTAATGATTTCATTACATAGTGTTTTTACACCAACAATGTTATTTGTTAATGCTGGTGAAAATTCAGTTACATTATCAATATAGTCTGAGTAGTTAACAATTTCATGTATAGCCGTATAAGCGAAATATGAATCGATATTAACTTCAAGTTGTTTAGATAGTGCAAGTAATAGTTTAGACTCCGTTTCAGTACCAACTATAGGGCGACCAACTAAATTTAAAGATCCCAGTTTAATTACGAACATGTCTACTAGAGCAATCATAGTATACGCGTCAAATAATTCTGCGGGCAAGTGTTCACCTTCTCATCAAGGTTGATTTCAAGTTTTATAAGACATTTCTCGAATGGCCGGTAAAGATGTATGATCATCAAATTCTGTAGCTAAACTATTTTCGTTTAGTATGATTGATCAAAGCCCCGTTTCCAATTTGTAAGCCATTAAGTACTGCGCGAAACTATCATTGTTACGATACTCAATATAATCATAAAAATAAAATTGTTCATTAATTTTTATTGATCTTTGTTGTCACCTAACATTACCATTTCGTCAATGTGTTATTTTACTTATAACATCCTTTCTGGAGTTTATACTCTTGGTAAAACCAAAAGGGTTTTTACTCAAAGTAAAAACTAAAGAGTCTTTTTTAGCTAAAGTATTTTGATTTATTGCGAAATTTTTTATTTTTAAAGAATAAATTGCATTAAAGAAATATTTAAGTTGATCATAAAAAGAATTTAGTACTAATGGTATTACGTATTTCAGTTCTTTATAGACCCAAGTCGGAAATTTTTTTAGGTTTATTTTTAGTCACGGATGAATTTGTAAGACATACATAGGTAAAGGAAACTTTAGTAGTAAAACACCAAGATAGTGTATAAAGTATGTAACAATCGTTTCATCGTAATTAATGGATTTTAGTGTAAATCGATATCATACACCGATAGTCCGAGTTCTTTCATCGAAAGGTTTTAAAAAATTTTCCATAACATAATTATATCAAGCATCATTTCACCTTAATATGCGTGGAATAACAATATCACAAAATAATTCAAGGACTTGTACTATAATGTGCGGCGGATTGATAATTACCGTTCGTAAGAAATAAAAAAAATCGCTGATTATTTCTTTTCGTCTTCAAGGTTGAAATAATTTAAGAATATGTCTTTTACGTCATCTTCAGCTTCGTTTGAAGATATTTATTGCATATCAATACTTTACATCGTCATAAAAAGCAATAATACCACCGATCATGAGAGATATAAAATGTTTTCATACAGCATAAGATTTTAGAAATGTTTTACGATCAATTTCATAAATTTGAGTAACCAATCCACGAAGAACTTCATAGAAAGAAATTTCTGTTACGACAATTTTTTTTTCAGGTTTTCACTTATTGTAAAAAGCGAGAGGCAAAAACCGGTATTTGTTTGCAAGAAAAGCTTCTTTATAAACATTTTTCTCTAAAACAACATATCAGGGTTTTTTTTCCATTGTATCTAAACATCAAGGACCTAGTGCCATAATAGGTTCACACCTATTATCATTTGTTTGTCAACAGATAGCCAAACAGCTTAATAAAACTTTGCTATTCGATTTATGGTCATAAACTAAATATTTTCCATAAAGTTTTTTTATTATCAGGCTACCCGTACCATTGATAATATTTTGTGCTTTTAAATTAAACTCAATTTCATTTAACATATTTTTACGGCCTAATATATATTTTTTTAATATTTCTTGTTCATATATAGTTTCTGATTTAGGATCAATACATATAGCTATATGGTAGTAGCTAATATGATGATTTATAAACAGATCCTGGTTAAATATTTTATAATTAACATAAACGTCATTTTTATTAAAAACATATTCTTGAAAGACGGTTTTATTTAGGCTTCAATTACGTTTCTGTATTATTTCTTTACGAAAGAAAGATTGATTTTTCTTGCGCAGAATAAATTTTCGACGTAAAGCGGTATGAATTAAAAACTTCTGCCTTCTAATCCTACGATTTTTTGCATATTCTAAAAAGTGATAATTACTATATTTTGTACAATCACGTATTCAAGAATAAGACAAATTGTGATATAGGAAAAAAAGTAAAAGAACAAACAATATTAATCAGCTCCCAACTTTTAAAGAAATTCAGTAAAACGTGAAGATAATTAAGATTGAATAAACAGGAAGTTGAAATTTATACCTACCTAAATCTGAACGTAAAAGTTTAACAAAGTCTATACCAGTCTCACTATAGTATAGTGTATATTTTAGATAATTTCAGCTATTCTGTATTGCTGTTCGAAGGAAGATATTTTTAGAAAAATATCGTAAGATACTTTGAGTTAAAGTATTCCTGTAAAAAGCAGAGCTTTGAAATCATTCCACAAATTGATGTTTTATGCGTCAGTATCTTCTATTTATTCTTCGAATAAACTTCATATCAAAAGATTACAAACATTAATTCGACAATAAATATTAGTGGTGAAACTGCAATTGGGCAACTAATCATTAATTGACCTAAAGCTGTATTTCTATAACTTAAATAATAAAGACCTAAAGCTAAATTAATCAATAGATCACTTAAGATCATGTAAGCACGAAAACTATTTGATAATTCAGTATTGTATTTTTTTTTTAATCTTTTGTTATAAATTTTTGTGGTTAATCAGTATAGCAGTATTAAGCCCGCTAGAGAAAAGAATCATTGCTCTAACGGTCATAAATTAACAAATTCAATTAATGTTTTGGTTGATAATGCTATAATAAATATTACTTGATTTTGCACTTTAGACTGTTGAACGCCATTCTGTACGTTCGGTGTTAAAGCGCGGATAATATCATAATTCTCTTTAAATTTTTTTATGTTTTTTTGTATTGTGATTTTCATTTTTTTTTAGACAAGGGAGAAGGGAATTGAACCCCTGATTCAAGATTTGAAGTCTTATGTTTTACCACTAAACTACTCCCTTTGGGTTCTTACCGTAGGTCATCAATTCCTACGGTTTGTTTAAAGTTGAAGTTTTTTTGTTATAAAGTATACTCCTTATGAGAATTGAACTCATATTTTTGCCGTGAAAGGGCAACGTCCTAACCTTTAGACGAAAGAAGCTTTAATTTCAGGATGGCAGGACTCGAACCTACGGTCTTCTGCTTCCAAGGCAGACACTTTAAAACCACTAAGCTACATCCCGTATTATACCTGCTACCGGACTCGAACCGATACTCCAAAAGGAACTAGATTTTAAGTCTAGCGCGTCTACCATTCCGCCAAGCAGGCTTTTAAGTTTTTACTTTAAAAATATTTGTATAAACAAAAACCAACGAATTAATACTTTTTTGCCCCAAATTTGCTCAAAGTTGGAATTGAACCAACGACCTTTGGATTTTCAGTCCACTGCTCTACCACTGAGCTACTCGAGCTTTTACTTAAGCGCAAGCTATTTGTTTCTATTGATCATATTAAGTGAGCCTAAGTAGACTTGAACTACTAACTTCACGCTTATCAAGCGTACACTCTACCATTGAGTTATAGGCTCTTCAGTTTGTACTTTGAGTATAAACTCTTCAGTTTTCACTACGAATTTGAAATAGAAATGTTTTAATTAGAATTAAGGGTAATGACGGGATTGAACCGTCGACCTTTTGGTTAACAGCCAACTGCTCTACCACTGAGCTAATTACCCTTTTGGTTCTTACCGTGGGTAAAACCTTAATTTTGTCTAATTTTTGTGGAAATAACCGGAATCGAACCGGTACGGCATGCTTGCAAGGCATAAATTCTACCATTAAATTATATTCCCTTAATGCTACTATTTTTGACGGAAGAGGGAATCGAACCCCCAACGGTTGGATTATGATTCCAAAATTCTACCATTGAATTATTCCGTCTTTATCATTGGTTGAGTTATTTGTTTTTAACAAATTTGTTGTGTATCAGAATAAAGAATATGGCGAGGAAAACGGGAGTCGAACCCGCAGCCTTTAGCTCGACAAGCTAATGCTTGACCAATTAAGCTATTTCCTCATAAAGAAAATCCCCCTCTTCTTCCGAAGAGAGGGTAAAAGCGTAAGCTTTTAAGAAAAAATTTAATTTAAGTGCATTACAAAGATAATTAGTATTATTTAGTGAATCATTTTACAATTGATCGACTTATAACCTATAAACATTATGTTCTTTAATATTTTGAAAAAAGATTAGAGGTAGGCTTCTTACTTACATGCTTTCAGTAATTATCCCGTCTAGATGTAGCTACGCAACTATGCTTTTGATAAACAATTACTAAACTATAGATCTATTTTACCCGGTCCTCTCGTACTAAGGATAAGGCCTCTTCTTTTTTATGTTATCAGTACAGAGGGACCGAACTGTCTCACGACGTTCTAAACCCAGCTCATGTACCGCTTTAATCGGCGAACAGCCGAACCCTTGGAACCGCTTTCAGCTCCAGGATGCGATAAGCCGACATCGAGG
>NZ_JAZQPU010000065.1:0-25876 GCF_045628745.1 Pedobacter sp. | reverse complement strand
AAAACGGGTTTTATCCCTCACACAGCAAACCACCTGATGATGATTGGTCAGCAGTATGGGAAGCAGCCTTTGGGCTATGTAACCTGTGGAACCCGTTAATAATATTTTCATATACCTAAATATACATTAAACATGCCATTTTTGTGTTGGTTAAACCCATATCGCTTTCCTGAAGCTGCCAAAACACTTATTTCTTGCGAAAAAAGCCAACAATCTCACAAAACTGTGGATGTTGGCTTTAAAACCGGAAGAAAAATCTCCCGGTATCATTTCAAAAATCTCTCTATTTACTTTTCAGTCCTTCAGCTACACCTACATAAGCAGGTTTCCTTACAAAACCTTCTGTCCATAAACCAATAGGTTCACCAGCTCTCCAACTTGATGTTGCAGGGCTATCCTGAGGTGCCCATATTGTTATGCCATAACGCTGAGCAGCAGGAATGAGCTCGAAGTATTTTTTCACTACATATTTATACATTTCTGCCTGGGCAGCATATTGTTGCTGATTAACCAACGGAGTTTTGATGTTCCCTTCAAAGCCCATATCAAGCTCAGATATTTTGATCAGTTTACCCGTTGCTGCCAATAAAGTAAACATCTGGTCAATCTTTGCCTTATCAGAGGTAGCCACAATGTGCATTTGTGTGCCTATACCATCAATTTTGGCACCTTTATCTTCAAGATATTTGACGTAAGCAATCAGACCTTTACATTTATCAATATTATATTCAAGGTTATAGTCATTGATGAAATGAATATCAGTAGCATTACCATACTGTCGGGCCCATTGAAATGCTTTCAAAGCATAATCTTTGCCCATATAGTCCTGCCAGTAAAATTCATCCGCAGGTAAATTAGTTTTACCTACGCCAGTCTTCAATTCAGCAGGTCTGCCATCATCCATCGGTTCGTTCACTACATCCCATGCTTTAACATGCGCTTTAGAAACGGTAACTATTTCTTTAATCCATTTCTCAAGCGCATTCGTCACTAGTGTTTTCTTCTCTTCGGCAGTTTTCTCGAGCGTTGTCGCTCCGCCAAGCGCATTATACTTTCTTAAGGTAATATTATCAAAGTAATAAGTGGTAGCCGTACTACCAAGATTAAAGGCGATGGTTCCACTGGTTGCCATTTCTGTCGAAATGGTGATTTCCTTAGTATAGGTTGACCATGTAGGGGTAGAAGAAATGGTACCAAAAAAGTCCCAATGTTTGTAATTACCTGGAGTTATATGTGCCTGTGTACCATAAGAAGCGGGCGCATCTGAACGCACGTCCATCTTCAATATGTATTTCTCGTCTTTGATCATAGCCGGAGAAAACTTCACAAACAACTGTACATCATAATCATTGGTACGAACACTGGTATTGGTTATTTTCAGTGCTCTGCCTGTTCCATTTGCACCTTGACCTGTAGCGGTGAAGGCAGTTACTGCATTGGTATTATATTGATAATTAGCAGCATTGTCAGTTTCAAAATCTGCACTGGTAACTAGGTCCCATGTTGGGCCTCCACCTGAAGGTATAATTGTGGGTGCAATCAGCCCCTTTAGGTAAGTTGCATTTTGATTAGCATGCCAGGCCAGGGTATGTCCAAAAACAGTGATACCTGCATTATCAGCCGTTTCCAGTAAGGTTTCTACATTTTTGACGGAAAGACTGCCATCAGCCTGAACAATGGCCCCGTGTTTCATCGCATAGCCCAATGTAATTTCGTCAAAATTACTATTTACCAGTCTATATATTACACCTTTAGAAAGATAATCTTGTAAGGTCACTCCGGCACCTAATTTAAATTTGGGGTTTGCAGTCCTATCAATATAAGTTTTTAATTCATCGTAAGCATCTATTTCTTCACGGGCGGCAAAAGTTGCCGGCTTTTCAACTTGAAAGTCGAGCGCCTCATATTTATGGCAGGAAGCCAGCACTACAGAGGCCACCACGCCTAGTGCTATTTTGTAAATTGGTTTCATAAATCTCGATTCTTAGATTAAAAGTTAATTAGCAACTGGAGTAAAGGTTTCTGCCTTAACTCCTCTATCACGCATGACAAGGGTATCTAAAGAACTAACCGTTCTGTCATTCAGCTCTACCTGATAGTTTAAATAAAGTGCATCACGATCCTGACTACCCCAACTGTTTTTTTCGCCCCTTTTTACGAATTTCCCTGTTCCGGTAGCCGTAAAACTCGCATCAGCCGCTGCTACAGTGCAGTTTCCATTATTGTCGAAGGTCAACAATAAGGTACGGTTGATATTTGCATTTTCAGCACCTTTAAATGTTACCGGAAAAGTGGCTTGAGTTAAAGAACGGGTGGCAATGCTGTTCACCTCATCCTTTTCCACATACTGGGTATGGCGTAATACAGTACTGTTTAAAGCCGTATTACCATTTTTTCCTGTAAACACATCCTTACCTCTACGAAGGTAAAATCCCGTCCATGGGTTGATATACTTCACGGCATAAAGCGTAGATTTTTTAGTGGACAGGATGGAATCAGCATTAGTCACATTGGTCATCGTTAACGGAATAACATAGGTTGTACTTGTAGCTAGTGGGTCTGCAAAGAAAGCATCAGTCAGCTGCACCTCTACCCCACCAATTAATTTCCCCTTAGGGATAACAATCTTATCAGAGGCTAAGGTGTAATAGTTAGCAGGCATAGGCCTGATATTACCACTGTAGGGCGAAGAAAATGAAAGTCCCTGAGTAAGTGCGTTATTTACCGAAATACCGATAGTTATATCTTCTTTATTGGAATAAACACCGCCGGTAGTGGCCATGATCTGTAGCTTATGCTGATTATCAAGAGAGGTATCAAAAATATCCTCACCAAGTGTAATGGTTCTAATGGGGCTCTGATAGGCAAAATAAACCGACTGCGTTTCGTAGTCAGGAAAAGCCCACTCTTCATTTTTGCAGGAAGTAAGTGTTGCTAACAACACAAGTGACATATATAATAATTTTTTCATCTCAGTATTTAATTTATGACATTAATTAAAAGCTACCATCCCGTATTTTGCTCTAAAGCATTATACTTCAAACGCTCACTATAAGGTATAGGTCCAAATCTCATATAATCCTGATAGTTTCTTGCTTCAACATTGATCAGTTGATAATTGTTAAGGGAGATACTCACCCCTGTTACAGCTTCAGTTAAACTGGCATTCCACCGGCGCAAATCCCAGAAACGGAAACCCTCAAAGGCCAGCTCCAACCTTCTCTCGTTTCTAATGAGCGTTCTCATCGCATCTTTATCGCCTTTGATGGATTCAAGATAAGCATCACCATTTGTGGCACCTACACCAGCTCTTGCACGAATAGCCTTAATGACATCATAGGCAGAATACGGATTGCCGCCATTGGCCATCGGGCCCCAGGCTTCATTAGCTGCTTCCGCATAGTTTAAAAACAGCTCCGTATAACGGATATGTGGTCTATAGTGCTTTTGATCATTTACGGAGGGGCTACGGCTCACATCCTGCCTTAGCAATTTACGCATATAATAACCTGTACGGGTAGAGGTTTCCTTCTTATTCAGTCCATCATCATTGGTAGCCACATCTATAGTCGTATTAATGACTTTATTGGTCGGCCCAATGGTATTTCCATTATACACAATATATTTTGCTAACCGTGGATCACGCCCTACATAAGGAGTTGCAGCATTATAACCGCTAGAGGCTGTATTGGTAATAGGGTAGCCATTTGCCATTGGAAATGCATTCACTAAGTTTTGCGTAGGATTTACACGTCCCTGGCCTGACAAACTTGGTGGATAATTAGCGGCTTCCAGGTCACTGCTAGGATTAATATTTGTTCGCCAGAGGATTTCTTTGGGCACAGCTCCTGAGGCCAGGCCATCAATTTCAGTTGTATTATTATACCAGGTAACGCCATTTGGATCTAAATTAGCAAGACCACCGTTGAGCTGCAGAACCTGCGCAGTAAAATTTGCCGCATCTGTCCAGGTAGTGGTGTTTCCTGCGCTGAAGGCCGGACTTGCTGCTAGTAAAGCTGCCTTTGCCCGAATGGCTCTAGCAATTCTACCTGTCATCCGTTCATTAAAGAATTTACCAAACACCCTGTTATAAGTCTCTACATTAACACTGCTATACTTGGCAGGAATTTGCGAAGAGGTGGCGATATCTTTATAATCCAGCGGAAGTAATTCTTCAGCTTTAGTGAGGTCACTATAAATTTGCTTCATACAGGCTTCAAATGTTGCCCTGGGCTGATTAAAGTTGGAGGTAGGTGTTTCTGGCTCCAATACCAATGGAAAACCGTATAACACACCCCCTGCCCATCCGGCATGTGCCTGCAGCATATAATACATCAGGTAAGCACGCAATCCATAGGCTTCACCTTTCTGACGATCGTTAAACATGGTATTAAGCATAGGATCTTTACTTTCCCAACTTACCTTGTCGGCCTCGGCTAAAAATATGTTTAAATATTGAATGCCCGCTCTAGAATTTGTCCATTGATCAAGCGGATTAAAGGCCGCCGACCATTGCCCTGTCGCAATTTTACGGTAGTTATTATTGATGTCATTACTTACAGCATCATCTGTAGCCACATCGTTAAAGCTCCAGCTGTTTGTTGGCAGCCGGCTATATCCGTTTAGCAATAATCCGTGCGCTAAAAGTGGCTCATTATAGATATTCTCAAATTCTCCATTATTTTGAGGAGCTGGATCGGTAAACTTCTTACAACCCGAAAGTGTAAAAAAGAAACCTATAAATAGTATTGAAATTCTCTTCATCTTGTCTAATATTTTATTAATTAAAACATTGCCTTTACACCCAGGTTATATAACCTTGTCTGTGGAGCACCCCCAAAATTCATCTCCATGATCTCTTTCTCCTTTGCAACAGTCAGTAGGTTAAAGCCCGCAACATAGATTCCCAGTTCTTTAAGCACTTTGCTTCTCAACAGTTTTTCTGACATGGTATAAGTAAGCTGAACTTTCGACAAATCAAACCTGTCTGTGCTATATAACCAGAAATCAGAGGCCCTAAAGTTATTGTCACCATTTTGTGTAGTCAAGCGCGGAAAAGTGGCGGTATTTTTGGTTGCTTCAGTCCATCTGTCACGAACTACGGACGAGTATTTATCACTTCCATTTACCCAAAAGTAATTGTCGCTCTTCATGGCATAAGCACCAAAACGTCCAGTGCCCAAAGCAAAGAGTGTAAAACTTTTCCACTTTGCAGTCAGGTTAAGCCCAAGAGTTAGGGGTGCACCATACCAACCACCGCGTCCTAGATATACCTGGTCTTCATTATCAATGATGTGATCACCATTCTGGTCTTTGTACCTGATGTCACCAGGAGCCAGCGTAGATCCAAAGGCTGGTTTAGCACCATTTACGCCGTCTGCAGCCGCTACTTCAGTTGCATTCATGTAAAAACCATCACTTACCAATCCCCATACTGCATCCAGCGGTTTGCCCTGGCGATATTGATAAACATCTTCGTAGGTAAATACATCAGCACGTTTGATCGCTTTGGTGGTATAATAAGTACCAGATGTACCTAAGGTCCAGTCAACAGCACCAATGCGTTTATTAAAATTGAGTTGAAAATCAAGACCGGTACGTTGATCTCCATTGTAATTGCTATAAGGAACAAATGAAGAGTTTGGAAATCCCTGAGTAAAATAATTTGGATATAAAACAGTGTTCTGACCAATGATTCCATTGATGTTATTTCTAAACACGTTAGCACTAAAGTCAATGTGGTTTTTAAACATAGTTCCCTGCAAGCCAAAACTTATCTCTTCCCTTTTTGCAAATGTTAAATCCATGTTTGTACCGCGACGAGAATCCGTGGATTGCGTTCCCGTACCATCATTCCAGCCATAATAGTTACCAGCTGTAAAGATGGCCTGATAAGCAAAATACTCGTCGAAGTCCAGATCCGTATTCAGGATACCTGCTGAAGCAGTAAGCGTTAAATTGTCAATAAAGGAAACCGCTTTTAAAAAGGGCTCCTCACTGATCCTCCAACCTATTGAACCTGCCGGGGAATAAGCAACACGCTTTCCAGGAGGCATTTTAGGTGATCTTACCGCTGCACCTGTCAATTCAACATAATATTTACGGCTAAAATCATAGCTCAACTGCAAACCTAGATTAGAATTCGTCACCGGCTGATAGACTGCAGATTGAGCCTGGCGATAGGCAGCACCCATGAGTAAAGCAGAAATATGATGCTTTTCATTGATAGAAGTATGGTAATTAAGCTGACTGGATAAGGAAATGGTTTGTCTATACCAACTATCGGCAATAGCCTGAACCCCAGGTTTGGTATCTTCACCCCAGCGGGTTAAACTGGCAATGAGGTCTGTACCAGAATAAGTTGTCCAGTTGGGCTGGTAAGTAGCATAACCATTTTTGTAGCCTTGATTATACCTGTTGAAATAATCTACCCCCATGCTGGCATTGAACGCAAGTCCTTTGGTAATGCCACTGAGGTCAGCATCAATGCCGGTTGTAAACTGAAATTGCCTTTGCACAAAGTTATTGTTACCACCTGCATAAACCGCAGCAAAGGGATTGGTCTGGTCTATCTGCGTTCCACCTAAAAGATACTTGCCATCTATGATATTAGCCGAATTGACCATTGCCAAGCTATTGACATCATTATCCTCAATCAAATTCAGTGGGATCAATGGTGTAAATAAATTAGGACGCATGGTTGCTGCACTCGCCCAGTAATCGGTATTGACGCCGCCACCATTTGAAAATACGGCACTTGCATCTACCCTTGCTTTCAGCGTTTTTGTTAACTGCATGTCCACATTACCACGAATGTTAAAACGGTCTGTGGTATTGTTCTTTTTAGCCGCTCCAAAATTCAACAGGGAACCTGTAGAATTATAACCTACATTGGTGTAATAGCGAGCTCTCTCATTCCCACCAGAAATTTCTGCAACCGCATCATATCTCCCATAGCTACTTTTGAGGTACTCAGAAGAGTAATAGTCCACATTTGGATAGCGGTAAGGATTTCCTCCTGAATGATTATAAATTCCTTCTGCAGTGTATGTTTGTGCAAGTCCGTCATTTGCCAGTGCTTCATTATAAAGCGTCATGTATTCTGAGGAGCCCAGGTATTCTGGAAATCTCTTTGGTACATTAACCCCCGCATTCGTACGTACTACAATCTTCTGCTTGGAACTGGTACCTCTTTTAGTGGTGATTAAAATAACCCCTTTAGCACCTCTACTTCCATACAGTGCCACAGCGGCGGCACTTTTCAAAAATGTAATCTGGTCGATTTCATTTGGCGTGATACTAGAGATGTCACGTGGAACACCATCTATCAATATTAAAGAAGAGTTCATTCCCCAAAGGTTATTGCCATTGTAACCAGGTGCAAAAGCTTCCATGTTTTCAAATCCGCTGGTCATCCAGTTTTTCTCAAAAAGTTTTGACACATTGACATTAGACACACCTCCACGAAGATCGCTCTCCTCTACATTGCGGAAAGCAACGGGTACTACCCTGTTCTCCGGATTTAAAGTGATCTGCTGCAAATCAGCCGTAGCAAGTACTATAGTGCTTTTATAACCAGGTGCACTTACTGTTATCATTGTTTGAGCAGGCAGATCTATGGTAAACGAACCCGATTGGTTTGAAATTACCTGTACATTATCTGGTTCAATACTTACTGTGGCCCCCTGTATAGGTTCCCCATTTAACCCGCGGACAGTGGCTTTTACAGCTATTTTATTGGCATCCTGCCCCATTATTACGCCGCAAAACAACGTAAGTAAGACGCACAAGGCCAGTGCTTTTCTTAAATATTTCATCATTCTTGTCTTTAATTATATGATTTATACATCATGACCTACCTTACCAACCTGGGTTTTGAAAAAACTCCGGGTACATATTTACATCAGCTCTCTTTAAAGGCAGCCAATAGTGCTTTTCACTAAACGGGCGTTGTAAAATGACACGTTCACGGTAGTTAGCAATTCTATTCAACTTGGTATCTGCGGCGGCGTTTAAGGGAGCAGCACGATCAAACTCTGCTGCAGTTTTTAAAGTATAAGGCACCTCAGCCAACAAATGCCAGCGACGAAGATCGTTGAAACGATGTCCTTCAAAGGCCAGTTCAACAGCACGTTCACGTCTTACTTCTTTCATAAACTCATCAGCCGAGCCAAGAAATTGTGCAGCCACATGTCCAACTCCAGCTCTGTCGCGGATAACATTAATGGCATCGACAGCTGTTTTACTAAAGCCTGGAGCTGTAGCCGTAGCAGATCCATAACCTGTAGCCACTGCTTCTGCATACATCAGGTAAATATCTGCAAGACGCATATAGGGTACTTTGATATTTAGATTCTGGCCATAATTCCAGCCCTGGTCAAAATTATTTGCGGTACGGGGCACAAATTTAAAATTCATATACCCCGTTCTGCTACCCGAACGGTCATCTCTATAACTTCCAGCTGTATATAAATTAGCATAGCGATGAGGCTCCATAGCAGCAGCAAGCGTACCCTGAACGACCTTTACCCCATCATAAATGATGTCATTATAAAACCTTGGGTCACGGTCGCGCCATGGTAACTGAGGATCATAACCTGAACCTGAAGGATCTGCCTGTGCAGAATTTGAAATAGGCAGGCCATTTTTCATTCCATAATAATTAACATAATTTGCTGTAGGCGCAAAGACAAGCGCGTCAGCTCCTACAATTGCAGGGGTATATTGCTTTGCGGTACCATAAGTTGATTGATGCGCTCCCCAATAAGGACCAGAAAATATGGCTTCTGTACCTCCAGGGATCAAGAAGTTTTGTCCTGTGGTGTAAAAGTTATTGCTGTATTGTGCAAATGGCAACAATTTATGAGGAGCCTGGCCACCTTCTGTTAATTTCAATAACTCTGCAAATGCATCTGCAGCCTTCTTACTTAACTCGGCATCATAAGTTTTACTGCCTTTAGACTCTAAGTTCATCAGCGGACTAGCGGCCCACAGGTAGTTTTTACCTAAATAGCCTAAAGCCATAATTTTGTTAATCCGTAATTGGTTTTTACCAAAAGTTTGAACACCAGCAGCGGTATTATCCCAGTTAATGGGTAAAAGATCTGCTGCCGCCCTAAAATCCTGGGCCGCTTTTTCAGCACATTCCTGGTACTTTAACCTTGGTAATCGAAAAGGCTCATCTGAAGGCAATACTTTGTCAACATAGGGCAAGCCACCAAAATACTGGATCAACTGAAAATGAAACCATCCCCTGAAAAACAACAATTGGCCTTTAATTAAATTCCGTTCTTCCTCAGTGGCGTTCACCATTAAGGGCAAATTCTCTAAACCCAGGTTAACTTTACGGATACCATACCAGGCTAAAGGATACAGGCCTTTTGTAAACCTGTCATTGTTGGTACTGGCATTGGCATTATCCATAAATCCTGCGCCCCAACCATCAAACTCTTTTTGCCAACCCCAAAAATCACCATTGTCAATCTTGTTGACAATATGAAAATTCTGCACAGTAGACTGAATCTCATCCTCTCCCCAGTTCCAGCTATTGGTATAATAGCGGTTAGTGAAATCGGGAATACAGCTATAAAGCTCCTCTGTATAGCCCTGAAAACTCCGGAAATCTTTAAATGCGGTTTCTGCCGAAACTGTCGCTTCAGGATCTCTGTCTAAATATTTTTTACAGGAAACCATTCCAGTCATAGACCAAACGATTCCTACGAATAATACGCTCTTTATATATTTTTTCATAACAATCTTAATTAGAAGGTAATATTAGTACCCAGGTTAAAACGCCTTACCGTAGGATAAGCACCCTGGGAAGCCCAGCCTTGACCTCCGGCACCCTGGTAATTGGCCTCCCGGTCATCTGGCATTTTGGTCCATAAATACAGGTTATTTCCGTTGACAAAAACCCTTAAGCTTGAAACACCCACTTTTTTAACCCAGTTCTGTTTAAAAGTATAAGCGATCTCCGCATTTTTTAACCTGATATAAGAGCCATCAAACATATACCTGTCTGCAGTATTAAATCCATTTGGGGTAGATTCCCAGCGAGGCATCGGCCCATCGGCATTGGTATTATCTTTTGACCAGTAAGAGCCCTCATCATAGGCCACCGTGTTTTTTCCGGAAAAGGATCCAAGGACCACCTGACGGGTAACATTATTAACCCCATAAAACTGGGCAAACACACTGAAACCCTTCCAGTCGAAACCAAGTGTTGCGTTATAGGTGTTTTCAGGGGCACCAGAATAACCGTAAGGAATGTTATCGTTGGCATCAATAATACCATCTCCATTATAATCAAGGATTTGATAATTACCCGGAATTTTCTGATTATCGTTAGCGTTGTGCATTGTGCTGGCATACAGCTCATCCCAGGTATTGTAATAACCTTGGCTCACATAAGAATAGGCCTGTCCGATCTGCTTCTCGATAGGTTTAGCATAAAGAGGGAGAAGTTGGGCCACATCAGCCTCAAGCACTTTATTTTTAGCATGTGTATAATTGACATTTGCCCACAAACGTAGGTTATTGTTTATGTTTTTATTGATGCGGAGGTCAATTTCATAACCTCTTGACTGCACCTTACCCACGTTAAATGTTGGTGGCGATGCTCCGTAATAGGTAGGTACGGCACGGTTTGTTCCGGTGAGGATATCGCTCCTGTCATCTTGAAAGAAATCTACGCTTCCACTCAGCAGGTTTCCGAAAAAGCCAAAGTCAAGTGCAATGTTTTTCTTTACTACCCTCTCCCAGTGCACATTTGGGTTACCTACGCTCGCCTCTTTGTACCAGTTATAAGGACTTCGTTCTGCAGCTTCACCAGTAATCCCCAGTGGACTTGTGCCACCAAATGACCAATTGGTGAGGTAAGCAAATCTTGGCGCACCACCATCATCACCAATCGCTCCATAAGAGCCACGGAGTTTAAGGTTGTTAATGAATTTTAAGGACTTCATGAATTTTTCTTCCGATATCATCCAGCCCAAACCTCCCGAAGAGAAGAACTCAAAACGATAATCGGGTCCGAATTTTTCAGAACCATTATAAGCTCCATTGTATTCTATGCTATATTTTCCAGCATAGTTATAAGTTGTCCGGAATACCCAGTCTTCACGATAAGATGGAATAACACTTCCAATGGCGCTTTCGTCACGACTCCAAAGCCCCATTGCCGTAAAATTATGTTTATCGGCAATAGTTTTGGCGTAATTTAATTGCAGTTGATAAAACATCCTGCGAAAGGTAGCACCATTATCTACGTTCCCACCTCTACTGGCCCACTTGGTACTCTCTCTCCATTCTAACTCTGTACCAGCATCCTTGGTTTGTGAGTAAGACACCAATCCGGTTTCCGGATCAATATATTTACTAAGGGTGCCGTTATTTGAATCGTCAATACCACGTCCATTCTCCACGAAAGTGTTATCCATAGACAGCGTGCCTTTGAAATTCAGGCCTTTCAAAATTGCACTAAGGTTTTGATCCAATGTAAAGTCAGTCGTAATTCTGGAAGTTGTTATTTCCTGAAGTCCTGAAGTAGCCATGATTTGTGCAGAGTTCAGGCTTTGCTGTACGTTAGGCTTATAAAAACCCCAAGTTCCATCAGAATACACAGGCAAGTATAAGTTTGGAGCAGCAGAATAAGCTGCAGTCCAGGTGTTATAAGGGTTTACCCCTATCCACGGCCGCTCTGATACCCCCCTGGAGCCTGAAATATTTGCTCTGAATATAGTAGAGGGCGTTAACTGGAAATCAAGGTTACTGCGTACATTTAATCTTTTAAAACTATAGCCACCTTCATAACCACGATTATTTTCAAATCTTCTGAAAAGGTCACCCTCATCGAGGTAATCCACGGAAGAGAAGTATTTCACAAAAGGTGTACCTCCGCTGATATTGAGGTTGGCATTATAAGTCATTGCATTATCGCGAAACAAGGTGTTTACCCAATCAACATTTGGGTAGCGCTCGGCCTCTTCTAAATTAGCCGGCGACTTATATTTTTGCATCACATCTTCTGGAAGATAAGAACTCCAGGCTCCCGGTGATAATGCCAGCTCATATTCTATGGTTCGGTTACGAACCTTGAACATATCATAGGAGTCTAGCTTTCCAGGAAGCTTCGATGCAGATTTCATGGCTGTGTTGGCAGCGGCTCTGATTTCCGCTTTCCCTTCATGTCCTCTTTTAGTGGTGATCAAGATAACCCCATTGGCACCCTTTACCCCAAATACCGCAGTAGCAGAAGCATCTTTTAATACAGAAACTGATTCTACGGAGCTGATATCAATGTTATTCATGGAACGCTCTACTCCATCTACCAGGATGAGTGGATTTGCATTGTTCCAGGTACTACGCCCACGGATCAGAATCTGCGGATCTTCTTCACCCGGCATCCCTGTACTCGCTGTGGTAATCACACCCGGCAAATTACCTGTAAGGGCAGCACCCAGACTGGAAACTCCACCTGTTCTTTCCAAAACCTCACTGGTCGTTTGTGTAATGGCGCCCACCACACTTGCTTTTTTCTGTGTTCCATACCCTACAACAACAACCTCACCCAATTGCTCGTTATCATCTTTCATGACTACTTTTACACTGGTCTTACCTGCAATATTGACATCCTGTGGCTTCATGCCGATATATCCTATGGTAAGGATGTTTCTGTCTGCAGGTACGTCGATAAAAAACTCGCCGTTTAAATTAGTTTGAACCTTAACATTCGTCCCTTTAACGGTAATAGTGGCTCCACTCAGTGGATTTTTTTGTTCATCTATTACGGTTCCCCTCATATTTTTGCGCTGCTGCGCGGCAACGGGATCAATCAAAAGAAAGATCATCATCAGCGCCAGATACATTACAGGAAACAGCTGCTTGTATCCACGAAAGTTGTGGCACGCTGCTCTACCCACTTTGGTGTTTTTTTCCATTATTTAAAATCATTTAAAAAGAAATAGAATTTGGATAATTAATTGCAGGCAGGAATGATAGTGAGGATCAAACCAGCTGTAGGGTGAGCGGATACACTCAAATGAGGACAAGATAATTCCTCTGAAAAGTTGTAGTAGTTTTTCGTCATACGATTTGGTTTATTTTGGTTTATATTTTGGTTATTCACTTCATATAAAAACTACTACTGTCAATGATTACACTTTTAATCATTTAGAAATGTAAAAGCCATGAACCTCAAACTACCTGGAAACTATTTCCAGTTGAAGGATGCCCAATTATTCCTTTTATTCAGTTTTGTTTAGTCATTCGTTTCTATGTACAGGATAGAATTTATATTTGGTTTATCGAATGTAGGATAGTTCTGATTTTTAGGTTAGTACAATTGTTCAAATTTATACTCGATTTGTTCAAAGTGACGAAAAAATCTCCCGCAGCGCAACTCAACACATTTAATACTAATACATATAGATCATTGACAGTTAATTAGTTAAAAAATAAACATGAAAATGATTCTTTTAAAAGTATAAGTATCAGGCTACCAAACCCCATTTGTAATTAATTATTCTTGAAATTACTCCAGAAGTAAAATGATTGCGTTAAATGCCTTCAGGTTGATGCATTCCTCCAATAGAAACCGTTAAATTGATACGGCTATTTCAATTTTAGCCTGGTGAAAAAGCAAACAATTCCTAAAAAGTTTATACAATTGTATACACGTATAATAGTAATTTTACCCACTCGACAACCTGTTGCTTTATACATTTCAATGGTGTTACAGTAAATATTTACCCGTTAACGATCAGTATAATGAGCTTATTAGACTGTCGATTCGATAAGTTATCGTTCTCTTAAACACGAAGGCCTTACCATCTTTCAAGAGGGCACTGAAAAAGTCCCTTAATTTAAAAGGGATAAAAGGAGTAGAAGACTAGTTTTTCTGCTCCTTTTTTTGTATTTTAAAGGTGTATTATTACTGCTTTTAAGATGCTGCTTCAACAACAAAAAATCCAGTTTAGCGAGTTTTCCAGGCTTTATGAGCTGATTGTCCCTAAAGAGAACCTACTGCGCAAGATTAATGAGCTTATAGATTTTAGCTTTATCTATGATGAGCTTTTAGATAAATATTGTTCGGATAACGGACGTCTTGCAGAAAGCCCTGTACGGATGTTCAAATATCTGCTTTTGAAAACTATATTCACCGTTTCTGATGTTGATGTTGTAGAGCGTTCCCGCTATGATATGTCCTTTAAATATTTCCTGGAGATGTCTCCAGAGGAGGATGTGATCAATCCAAGCTCTCTGACCAAGTTCCGAAAGCTTCGTCTTAAGGATATGGATCTTTTGAACCTCTTAATTGGAAAAACCGTTTCTCTGGCACTGGAAAAAGGGATTATCAAATCTAGGTCTATCATTGTTGATGCGACGCATTCACTTTCCAGATCCAACCCATATTCACCTATTGAGGTACTTAGACAACGTTCCAAGTTACTGCGAAAGGCAGTGTATCTAATGGATGATGATTTTAAGAATCAGATGCCGGAGAAAAATGATTCAAATGACATCCTAAAAGAAATAGAGTACTGCAAGGAATTACAAAAGTGTATCGAATCTGATGAGACATTAAGCGAAATTCCTGCTGTGAAAGAGAAGCTCAACCTCTTAAAGGAAACGGTAGAAGATACACAGGATAACTATACGCTATCCAAAGATATGGATGCCAGGGTCGGACACAAAACCGCTGATAGTAGCTTTTTTGGATACAAAACTCATTTGGCGATGACAGAGGAGCGCATCATAACAGCGGCTGTTGTTACCTCCGGAGAGAAGGGAGATGGTCCTGAACTGCCAAAACTGTTGAGCCAGACCCAGTCAAATGGAATGGAGGTGGATACCATAATAGGTGATGCAGCCTATTCCGGGAAGAATAACCTCAAGCTTAGGGATGTGAACGGCAATAAGGTAAGGATAGTTGCCAAGATGAACCCAGCAATTACCCATGGTACTAGAAAAGAGGAAGAAAAGTTTGATTATAATAAAGACGCGGATATGTTCGTATGCCCTGCAGGGCACTTGGCTATATACAAACGGGTGCAGGGCAAAAAGGTAGATATGAGCAATCAGTCAATGACCTATTATTTCGATATCGAAAAATGCAAAGTATGCCCGCTAAAGGATGGTTGCTACAGACCAGAAGCCAAAAGCAGGACGTACTCGGTGGCAATAAAGCCGAATGAGCATAAAGAGCAGGAAATATTCCAGCAAAGCGAGTACTTCAGGGAAAAATCGAGACACAGATATAAAATTGAAGCAAAAAATAGTGAATTAAAGAATGTTCATGGATATGACAGAGCAGATTCCTACGGCCTGGAAAGCATGAAAATGCAAGGCGCAATGGCCATATTCGTGGTAAATCTGAAAAGAATACTCAAATTCTAAAAAGGGAGACTAATTTCAAAGAATCCTTTTAAAAACTAAGAATGCGTTCCAGTTCTCGACAGCAAACTTAGAAATCGAGATCATCAAGAAATATGAATAAAGCAAAAAAAGAAAACGGATGAACATCTTAAGATCTGTTCATCCGCTTTTTTTTTAATAGACTATTTTTATGTCTACATTTTCAGTGCCCTCAAAGAAATTAAAGAGGCTTTTTAATGCAGTCAAATTCTCTTTTAATAAAAAAGCCGCCTTTAATTTATACTGAAGCGCCTTTTTAATAACACAGCTAAATAACAAACCACGTCTATTAGCAAACTAAAACCATTAAGTTTATAATAAAAAAGCCGCCTTTCTATGTCAAAGAAAGGCGGCTTTTTAATATAAATTAAATAACTGTTGAAGCTTTGCTGCTCAGCAATTTTCCAGCATCATAAATTACTATATGATGTTAATGAATCCCTCTCAACAACCTGTTCCATCTTATTTTACTAAAGAAAGAACCATCAGTATTGTAACTCATCCAGATAAATAACGCTTTACCTACTATATGGTCTTCAGGAACAAAACCCCAGTACCTGGAATCCAGTGAATTGTGTCTGTTATCACCCATCATCCAGAAGTAGTTCATTTTAAAAGTATACGTATTGGTCTTCACACCATTGATCAACCAGTCGTTACCTGATTTTTCTAATTTGTTACCTTCATAAATGCGAATCGCTCTTTCATAAAGCGGCATTGTTACGCTATCTAAAGTAACGGTCATGCCTTCTTTAGGGATAGTAATCGGACCGAAATTATCTACGTTCCACTTTCTGTTAGGATCATGTGGATAAACAGCTAATTCCTGTTCACCTGCTGGAACCGTGTTTTCTTTTACACTTTTAACAAAGTTCAACTTGCGCACCTCATTCATCATCGGTTCAGTACCGGTAAATTCATAAGTATTTTCTGCCAAGCCTGTAATGTCCTGTTGTAGGTTAAAACCCATGTCTTCAAAAACTTTGAAGTTAACATCAGCAGATTTAAACTCCACCGCATAAGAAATCTGGCCTGTTGGCTTCAGTTTCTCAGGTTTCCCATTCACAGATACCACACCATTGCTCATGCTCACCACATCACCACCAATACCTATACAACGCTTAATATAATTTTCACGCTTATCAACAGGTCTGCTGATCACTGTATATTGGTTATGGATAGTTTCTCTGCCTAAAGACCTTACCATTTCATAATAATCATGGTCTTGTTGTTCTAAAGCAACAGTATCCCCTTCAGGGAAGTTAAATACCACAACATCATTTCTTTTGATGTCAGATAAACCTGGCAATCTTCTGTACTTCCATTGAATGCCATCGTAATAAGCTTTACCACCTGTAACAGGCATGGTATGGTGTGCAAAAGGAAAGGCTACCGGTGTCATTGGAATTCTTGCACCGTAATTTACCTTACTCACAAACAGAAAGTCTCCAACTAATAAAGAGCGCTCCATTGATCCTGTAGGGATGGTATAAGCTTCAATAAAAAATACCCTGATGATAGTGGCTGCAACGACTGCAAAAATGATTGCATCTGCCCATTCTCTACCTTTTGATTTCTTTTTTGTTGGATTGGCATCCTTATTCTTTTGCCAGAACTTCCAGTTCATATATTGTTATTTGTTAAAATTAAAGATGTCGGCAATATTATAAAAGCCTTGTTTATGTTGTAACCATTCAGCAGCAATCACAGCGCCTAAGGCAAAACCCGCACGACTATGAGCGGTATGTTTCAATTCAATTTCATCCACTTCAGAACTGTAGATCACCGTATGCGTACCCGGTACATTTTCCGTTCTTTGTGAAGTAATCAATAACTGGTCAGCTTTCAACACCTCGTCAAATGGTGTGCCTTCCAATTCGTTAACCCACTCCGTTTTGCGGTCCATGTTATCAATAATACCTTCTGCAATGGTCATAGCCGTACCACTTGGTGCATCCAGTTTCTGCGTATGGTGGATTTCCTCTACCTGAACATCATAAGCAGGGTAATTATTCATTAACCTGGCCATCATTTCGTTCACATGGAAAAAGATATTGACACCTATACTAAAGTTTGATCCGTAAAGTAAGGTATTGTTACTGCTTTCGCAATCATTTTTAACTTGCTGAAGCTGTCCGTACCAGCCTGTAGTACCTACAACTACAGGAATATTAGCCTCAAAACAAGCATAAATACTGTCGAGCGCCGCATCTGGGGCACTAAAATCAATGGCTACATCTGCCTTACGTAAGTTCGAAGCCGTTAAATCTTCCTTATTGTCGATGCTGATTTTTAGAACAACTTCATGGCCTCTTTCTAAAGCAAAACGCTCTATAATCTGGCCCATTTTACCATAACCTAGTAAAGCTATTTTCATTATTTTCTATATTAATTTAAACGGTCATAAAGGCAAGAGGAGCAAAATTTAGAGTTTAAAAATAATTGCTCTTGCGGTTTTTATCAGTTGATTGTTTTTATCTTAAATGTCTTTTTGTATGCAGCAGCGGTTTTCTACAAATCTTGAAGCGTTCTGCTGCTAATTGTTTCCTTAGTTTATTAATTCATTAAAACCTCAGGCTAAGTTTTATACCTGGGGCAGCGCCAATATAACCGTACATGGTATTTGAATTTAAGTTTAAGCTTGGCGAAATCTTAAATGCAAGGTCATCACCCACATCAAAATATTTTAAGCGGGCATCTACATAAGCTTCAATGATGTTCACGGCATAAAGGGCACCATATGAAAAGGTGATGATCCATTTATTACGCGAGAAAGTATCTTTGGCTATGGTTAACCTGTCAGTGGCATATGGTGCTAATTCACTATTAGGATCTGCTACTCCACCATTATTGACCCGGTATTGTAATTCCTTTAAATAACGGTGGTATTGCTTATTGTTATCCATATAAGAAATGGTCAGCAAGGTGGCTCCGGTATAAATAGCGGCAACTTTGGCAATGCGGTAAACGGTTACACCGTTACCGATCTGGCCCATACCGGGGATAATGGCTGAGCGGATGGCTGCCCGGCGACCGGCAATTTTACCTTTATTAACGTAAACCGGTTGCAGTGTATCTATTTTAACTGTTGGTGCAAAGGTGGTGTCTTTTTTTACAGATACCGGTTCTTGCGCATTTGCCATCGAAACAACAAATAACAAGAGCACCGAAAGCCATGTTGTTTTAGGCATTACCAATCTAATAATTCTAATATTCTGTTTAAATCATCGTCAGATACAAAAGGGATTTCAATAGCACCCTTCCCGTTTTGTCCAACTTTAAGCTTTACTTTCGAAGCAAACCTGCTTGCCAGGTCTTTTTGTAATTTCTGGTATTCAAAAGTTGCCGCTGTGGGCTCCTTTGTTGATCTGGGGCTAAACTGTAAGTTATTGAGGCTGCGCACCAGCTCTTCTACTTTTCTTACCGAAAGGCCTTTATCAAGAATCTCCTGGTGGAGGAATAACTGGTTTTCTTCACTCTCCACACTAATCAGCGCACGCGCATGACCCATGGAGATCTTTTGGTCGCGGATAGAGACTTGTATAGCAGGGGGTAATTTCAGCAGGCGCAGGTAATTGGTTACTGTACTGCGGTTTTTGCCAACTCTTTCACCCAGCTGCTCCTGTTTAAGGTTACACTCTTCCATCATGCGTTGAAAGCTCAAGGCCACCTCAATGGCATTTAAATTCTCACGCTGGATGTTCTCTATTAATGCCATTTCCAGCATCTGCTGGTCGTTGGCATTGCGGATGTAAGCAGGGATTTCTGTTAAGCCGGCAAGCTTGCAAGCCCTCAAACGGCGCTCTCCAGAAATCAGTTGGTATTTGTTTCCAACAGCTTTCCTGACCGTGATGGGCTGTATCAAGCCCTGTGTTTTTATAGATGCCGTCAGCTCATTTAAAGCTACCTGGTCAAATTCTGTTCTCGGCTGGTAAGGATTGGTTTCAATATCATTGATGCTGATTTCGCCAATACCACTTTCCTGGCGCTGTGCTTGTCCGCTTTCAAAACTTTGGCGGTTTACCTGGCTTTTTTGCTGATGAACAGAGTCGTTGTCATCTAGAAGCGCACTTAATCCTTTACCTAAACCTGTTTTTCGCTGAAAAGATGTCATTAAATTTTATTTATATAGCAGTTTTCAAATTATCTTCCTGGCTTACCAATCCATTTTTGCGCACAATTTCTCTTGCCAGGTTCAGGTAATTGATGGCACCTTTACAATTGGCATCGTGCATGATGACAGAAATACCATAACTTGGTGCCTCACTCAAGCGTGTATTGCGCTGAATGATGGTGTCAAATACAAGATCCTGAAAATGTGTTCTCACCTCTTCTACCACCTGGTTAGAAAGGCGTAAACGCACATCATACATCGTTAACAGGATACCTTCAATTTCAAGCTCCGGGTTTAACCTAGTCTGCACAATTTTGATGGTATTGAGCAATTTACCCAATCCTTCAAGGGCAAAATATTCACATTGTACAGGAATAATAACCGAATCTGCAGCTGTTAAAGCGTTGATGGTAATTAAACCTAAGGAAGGTGAGCAATCGATGATGATGAAATCATACTGGTCTTTTACTTTCTCCAGTACCGCTTTCATTTTATATTCCCTGCTGCTGAGGTTAATCATTTCGATTTCTGCCCCTACAAGGTCAATATGAGCGGGTAATAAGTCTAAATTAGGGGTGTCAGTTTTTTGTATAGCCTCTGATGGCTCCACATCATTGATGATGCATTCGTAAATACTGTTTTTTATATTCCGGGGGTCAAAACCAATACCAGAAGTGGAGTTGGCCTGAGGGTCTGCATCAACTAATAAGGTCTTATACTCTAATACAGCTAAACTAGCGGCTAAATTAATTGATGAAGTAGTTTTCCCTACGCCACCCTTTTGATTTGCCAGTGCAATAATTTTACTCATTTATGTTTTTAAAAATTATAAATTATTTACCTGAGGCTTTATTATTCTAGGGTTTTTTACAGCAAAAAATGCTATTTTTGTATAATTCAGGCACTTTTTAATGATTAGCTAAGATACAAACTTATTGCCATATATGAAGTTAATGCAATAAGTGTTTTAAACATCTTATTAACACTTTTTCATGATCACCATCATCTCCGGAACGAATAGACCCAATAGCAATACGCTCAAAATAGCAAAATATTATCAGCGGTCATTATTAACTCGTGGTACAGAAACAGCCCTATTCAGCCTGGAGGATTTACCTGATCGAATTATCAAAACCGACCTCTACGGCAAGCGCAGCGAAGCCTTCAAACCTATACAGGCAATGATTACCAAAACAGAGAAGTTCCTGTTTATTATTCCTGAATATAATGGTAGTTTTCCCGGCGTGTTGAAAACCTTTATCGACGCCTGTGATTTTCCAGACAGCTTTTACAATAAGAAAGCTTGTTTAGTGGGCTTATCATCGGGGAAATATGGAAATATACGCGGCATAGATCATTTTGCGGGCATTTGCAGTTACCTGCATTTAAATGTTATGCCCCTGCGTTTACACATTTCATCCATCAGGCTGGAGATGAACGACAGTCATGATTTATTTAAAGAAGATACCCTAAAATATACAGCAGAGCAGATGGATCAGTTTATTGCTTTTTAAACACCAAAGCTCACCCAGGTTTTGCCTTCATTACCGAAGATAAAATAACCGGGGTTTAAAATTTCTGCAAGGTCTTCCAGCACCTCAATTAAATTTTCGGGTTTGTCGAGGTCAGCTGACAAGGCTTCCAGCAAGTATAACCTGTTATATTCTACTGCAGGCCATTCTTTTTGCAGCATTGCAGGTACCAGGCCCATTAAATCAAGCATGCTGCCCTGAGGATCCAGGTAAAGGATCACTTTTGACTGCGAAGGATCGTCCTGTAACTCACCACCAGCAATATCAAGCAGCTGGTCTAACTGGTGACTGCGCTCGTTTTGTGCATTTAAAACGGTAACGGGCACTTTATCCATAAACTTAATCTTATGTCTTACAATGTCAACCCGGTCCTGGAGCTGTTCTTTAACAAATTCATCTCCAACAGTATTTATAACGGCATTTAAAAAAGACATATTGATTTATTTATTACTTTGTGCAAAATTACTATTCCTGAACACATGTATCCTATGATTAAATATATTTTTTTGTCGCTAGCACTATTCCTGCTTGTTGCTTGCAAGAACAACAACCCTAATGGTGAAAAAAAAGTATTTAACCTTAATATAGACCAAAGCCTCACTTCCATGGATCCTGCATTTGCCAGGAACCAGAATGCCATTTGGATGATCAACCAGATTTTTAATGGCCTGGTGCAAATTGACAGCGATTTAAATACCGTGCCCTGCATTGCCAAAACCTGGCAGGTATCTCCAGACGGACTTACTTATACTTTTGATTTACGTAAAGATGTTTATTTCCACGACAGCCCTTTATTTACAGGTGGAAAAGGCAGAAAAGTAAATGCCGCCGACTTTGTGTACAGCTTCAACAGGTTAATTGACCCTAAAGTAGGTTCTTCTGGCGGTTGGATTTTTAGTGATAAAGTAAAAGACAGCACTAGTTTCAAAGCAATAAACGACAGCACTTTTCAAGTGCAGCTGGTTAAGCCTTTTCCTGCTTTCTTAAGTTTGCTCACTGCCCAATATTGTTCTGTAGTACCCAAAGAAGTGGTAGAACACTATGGCAAAGATTTCCGCAGTCACCCGGTAGGCACGGGTCCTTTTAAATTCAAATACTGGAAAGAAGATGAGATTCTAGTGCTTCTGAAAAACGAGAAGTATTGGGAAAAGGAAGGCAATGCACAGCTGCCCTACCTTGATGCTCTAAAAGTAACCTTCATTAATGACAAACAAAGTGCTTTTATGAATTTCATTAAAAAGGAGCTGGACTTTTTCGATAAAGTGGATGGCAGTTACCGCGATGATATTTTAACAAAAAGTGGTCACATGACCAGCAAATATAAAGGGGAATTCCAGTTGAAAAAAGGTGCTTACCTGTGTACAGAATACCTCGGTATTTTGGTAGACACCTCCAAAACGATTGTTCAAAACTCTCCGCTAAGGTTTAAAAAAGTACGTCAGGCCATCAATTATGCCATCGACAAAAAGAAACTGATTAAATACCTGCGCAACAGCATTGGCTCTCCGGCAACAGCTGGTTTTGTGCCTGCCGGTATGCCTGGTTTTGACAGCACTATTGTGAAAGGTTATCACTATAACCCTAAAAAAGCAATGGCATTATTGGAAGAAGCAGGTTATCCTGATGGTAAAGGCATGCCCATGATTACGCTCAGCGCATCGACCACCAGTCGCGATTTAATAGAATTTATTCAGGGCGAGCTTCATGAAATTGGCATCAGGGTTAAAGTTGATGTCAACCCCAGTGCCAGTCTGCGTGATTTGATGTCAAAAAATGAGGTAACTTTCTTCAGGGGATCCTGGATTGCAGATTATCCCGATGCAGAAAATTACCTCAGTGTATTTTATTCTAAAAACCGTGTGCCCTTTGGACCTAATTACACGGGCTATTTTAACGATGCCTTCGACAAGCTTTTTGAGCAAAGCTATTACGAAATTGACGATGAGAAACGCTATGACCTTTATCACAAAATGGATAATATGGTCTTAGAACATGCCTCTATTGTTCCTGTTTATTATGATCAATCGGTAGTGATGCTGCAAAACAACATTTCTGGCTACCCTATGAATCCTTTAAACCTCATGATCCTGAAGAAAGTGAAGAAACAATAGAGACCGTATTTATTTCTGCGGTGCGCCACCCATACCGCCTTGTTGCTGCTCACCTTGTTTTAAATCGTCATTGTTAATTTTCTTTTTCTTCTGCTGAGGGGCATAATTCATTTTACCAAAGCTGTAGCTGAAGTTAAGTCCGAATGAACGGATTGGGTAATAGATATTGGTACTCTGCAAGAAGGCCGGCGATTGGTTAACAGATTCAATATGTAAATCTCTGGCGAAGATGTTGAATACATTTACCCCTACTGTACCCTTTTTGTTCAGAATTTCCTTTTTAAGGGCACCGCCATAAAAAGCCATGGCACCACTTTTTCCCTGGAAAGTATATTTTGGACCATTATACACAGCGAAGATTTCCGTATTCCACCCTCCTTTAAAAGCGATGGCCGAACGCATAAATGTAGTATAATTCCACTTTAAGCCTGTGCTGCTGTTATCATCTACACCTTTTACTTCGTAGCTGTTCACATTGAAGTTACCCATTAAAGTCCATTTTGGCAAAGGATTGTAAGAGGCGAAAGCACTCGCACCATAAGACTCACTGGTACCCACATTGAAATAAGAAGTCAGCTTTTCTGTAGGGTTAAAAACATTTTCAATTACATCCTTGGTTCTTCTGTAAAAGACAGATGCATTGATTACCGAACCCTTAATATAGGTAGAGTAGCCCAATTCGAGGTTATCACTTAACTCAGGACTTAAAC
Source organism: Pedobacter sp. (assembly GCF_045628745.1). GTDB lineage: Bacteria > Bacteroidota > Bacteroidia > Sphingobacteriales > Sphingobacteriaceae > Pedobacter. Next base: position 1,995 of record NZ_JAZQPU010000065.1, on the reverse strand, counting down.
TTGGGTTCCCCTGTGTTTTATTTTCAGGGTCATTTTCATTTAAAAAGGGGTTAAGGAAATATAAACTTGGTCTTGACATCCTTCTGTTATAGCTAACTTTAACAGTTGTATTTCCTTTAAGTGCCTGCGAAAGTATCAAACTTGGGAAAAGGTTAAAGTAGTCGTTATCAAAATTCAATACTTCACCAGACTGTCCACTGATATTAGTATATTCAGCACGCAGACCACCTTTAACAGTTGTTTTTTCAGCCAGTTTAAAGCTCAGCACCCCATAGGCAGCACCTACATTCTGATCGTAGTCAAAATCTTGGTCCGTATCCTGGTATTTACTTTGAATATTTCTGAAGATCCCTTTCACGCCGGTTTCTAAAGTTGTATTTTTAGAAAAAGGATAAGTATAATCAGATTGCAGGGTATATTCGTTGTTTTTACCTGTGTTATCACCATTCAGATCCACACTATTTCCATTCGGCATGATGGTAGATGAACGAAACTCGTTGGTGTTTCTGCCAAAACTAGCCTGCCCCATTAAAGTAAATTCTTCACCTACTTTTTTAGTCGTCTTGCGGTAGTCAGCACTCCAGTCTACATTTTTAAAAACCATTCCGTTAAAGCTAGACCTTGTCGAATTGGTGCTGCCTAAACTATTTTCTGAAAGCATATCAAGCATGCCATCAGAACCATTTTCAAAACGGTTAAACTTAATGTTGGTCGCTAAACTCTGGTAATTATTGATGTCGTAATCTAATCCTGCACTTCCATTATAACCCCATCTTTTGGCTTTATTATAGCCCTCCTGAAAAATGCTGGTGTTGTTCGTATAGTTTTCGTTTAAAATCTCTATCCGCGTATCCTGTGGAAAAGCATACTGGCCGCCAACATTACTGGTGAAGCCTAAACGGCCTTTTTTAGCATTTAAGCTGAAGCCACCGTTATTCTGACGTGTACCTACAGAGGTATTAACGGAGCCACTTACGCCTTGTGCGGTTTTCTTTTTGGTGATGATGTTGATGATACCACCTGAACCTTCAGCATCATATTTTGCCGACGGACTGGTAATCACTTCCACCGTTTTAATTTCCTCTGCAGGGATCATCCTTAAGGCATCAGCCACACTGTTGGCCATGGTGCCCGAAGGTTTACCGTTGATCAACACTTTTACCGCAGCACCACGTAAAGTAACGTTACCTTCAATGTCTACAGAAAGCAATGGAACTTTTCTCATCACATCACCAGCTGTACCACCTGCTGTGGTTACATCCTGATCAGCGTTATACACCATGCGGTCAATTTTTTGCTCTACCATGGCTTTCTGACCAGAGATTTCCACCTCTTTCAAATTGCTGGCCGTAGGTGAAAGTAAAATGGTACCCATGTTATTATCAGGGTGCTCCAATGTAGTTTTCACCAACACCGCTTTATTTTTATAACCCATAAAACCAATGGCAAGCTGGTATTGATCGGGTGCAATATTTTGCATCACTACCTTACCTTTGTCATCTGTCAATCCGCCGTTTACAGCTTTTTTATCTTTTACCCTGATTAAAGAGATCGTGGCGTAGTCAACAGGTTTCTGTGTAAGGGAGTCAATGATGGTCGCCGTAATTCTACCTGTAATGGTTGTTTTTGCAGCTCCACCGCCCATGGGGAACTGTGCTTTGGCCGTTGTTAATGTTAATAACGCTATAAATAATAGTAAAATTCTTTTCATATAAATTATTGATATCTGTATTAGTCTTGCGAAGGTCTCTTTTGTTACAGCTATTTGCAATACATTCTTGCTAAAAGCAGTAAAATTACCGGCTAATACCAGCTTTTTGGCGGTTAAACTAAAAGCTATAACATTGCTTTGACAATTCCAGATAGTTAATCAAGGACAATTTAATTTATTTACATTAGGTGGCATGAAAGTAAGTTATGTTGATTAATAAAAAAGTCTTAATTTTTATAGCATATGGTCTTTGTTTACTTTACCTGGTAATTTTTTTATTTGGT
>NZ_JAZQPU010000064.1:0-20832 GCF_045628745.1 Pedobacter sp. | reverse complement strand
GGATGGTCCAGATAGTTGAATCTTTTAACAAGGTCAACCCTTAATAGTTTAAAAATATTACCAATTCCAACGCTTCCTTCCATGTAGGGTTCTTTATCCAAAGTATAGGTTGTTGAAACACCATCAAGTGATTGAGGGAATTTTAATAAAGACTCATCAATGTCAGGGTTGTTTTCATTTCTTAAACCCCCGTATAAAATTTTGAATGAAGCACTCTCTCTTAATTTTAGCTTTTTTAACAAAGGAATTTTATTAAAAAAGAAACCGTTGAAATTATGATCTATATTAAGACTTGCATAATGGTCACTTACAAATTCCAGAAAATTCATTAAGTTATATGAATTCAATTGGTAGGCATAAGTTTGATTTGCACGATGGATACCTAACAATGGAAACGGCACTTTACCTAAAATATATCCACCCTCAACGGTCACATCCGAATAACCTAATTGTGATAAGTAAAAACGTTTATCAATCGAAGCATTAAATTTATGGTAATCATAATCACCTTCAAAAGCATCTTTGATTCCAGCGGTATAACGAAAGTTAAAAACAGGATATTTGTCAATTATAGGTGTACGGTAAATTTTCCCTTGATAAAAACGTTCTCTTGGTGCATAACGCAGTGCAAGGCTCACTTCAGAAGTATTAATATTGTCAATCACATTATTCATATTATCCACCTTATTGTTGAATACAAGTGCTCCTCCTGGTTTTTGCGACCATTTTCTCAAAGACACATTATAAGAGAAATGGTTTTCAAATTCTTTCATGTACTCTACTTTATAAATGTCATTGTAGAGCATCATGTTATTTTCACCTCTTTTGAATGACAAAAGGAAATTGTCTTCTTGAACAAACTGAAGTTCCTGACCTGGAATTTTAGTATCTCTTTGGAAGCTTCCTCTTATATAACTTTGTGGAAAGGAATAAATAGATTTATTATTTAAGGAATAGGTTGCGCTTAAAAAGTATTTCCACTTTTCATCTTTAAAACCATAAGCACCGTAAGTTTCAAAATAATACCTTTTGCTTAATGCAGGTGTAGTTCTACCACCAATACGTAACCTTAGGCCCTCAGTTTCATTAAAACTATAGAAAGTATTAACGGGTCCTACTTCAAAAGGTCCAAAATCTTTATACCCTGCAAATAATAAGGTAATCAAATCAATGGTTTTCTTAAATGAAGTCATATTCTTAAGCGTGTCCACATTCTTATAGATCTTAAGGTCACCTTCACTCAAAGTTTCTGTTCGGTTTTGCACCCAGAAATCATTAGAACGTTTTTCTGCCTCTGGAGCAATCACTATTTTTGGCCCCTGTAAAAGTTCTTCGGGTTGTTTTTTATTAATCTGGTAATCAGTTAAAGTAACAATACGCTCGCCAGTAAAACCCCCTCCTTTGTTTTTATTAAGCCCAAAATCAACAAGTAGGTTAGTTTTATTGAGGTAATAACGGTTTAATGAATTTTTTTCGAAATTCAACTTTACTTCTAAAGCCCTTACAAAATTAAGGTTAATGTTTTTGTTGACAGTTAGAAAAGCATCTTGCACTGCATAGTTACCATCCATGGTGATATAAATTTTTCCTTCAAATAACAGATCTGTATTGTTACGTGGGATGAAAGAAAGCTCTATCAACTGTGGATTATGGTTTTTAATAGTATCAGTAATAAAAAACTTATAGAATGTAGGTGAGGCATCTGCAATAGGACTCAAAAATTGGTTACTAACCAGAGAGATATTATTATCATAAATGTCAACCTTGGCATACATTCGGTCAAAATACTGGCTTAAACCCTTGCTGTCTATTAATGGTGTTTCATAGTTAACAGATTTATCACCAAGAACAATGGTTTTGTTTTTCTCTGGGCTTTTATTATAATAGTTATGAGAAAACTTCTCTTGTATAAATATAGGCAGGATATTTTTTCCGCCAATTTTTGTTGAATCTTGTTGATCAAAGAGAAATTGGTAATTGCGGAAAATTCTTTTGTTTTTAAATTTCTCTGAAAGATTACTCATTGAAAAGACCATCTTTTCGTATTGTTTGTATTCTACCTGGTCATAGCTTTCCAGGCGATTTTTAGATTTATGATCAATAACCCTTCTAATCAGTTCAACAGCAGGATTATTTTTATTTTTATATGATGGTCTTTTTCCTGCACTAATGACCACCTCGTTTAAGGAGGTCGATTCAGCATCCATTTTAATGGCAATGTCCTGTGCTTCTCCTGGCTTGATTGTAATAATTTTAGTAGTATAACCTACGTAACTGAATTGCAATTGTGTATAATTTCCCGGAGAACTAATAGTAAATTTACCATCACCATCAGTTTTAGTAATGATATTCGTCCCTTTAAAAAGCAAGGTCACATAAGGCAGTGGATCCTTATCCTTGCTATCTGTAACAATACCCGTAACCGTTGTATTTTGACCAGCGACTTGAAATGCCGTTAAAGGCAATAACAATATCCAAATATAAATGAGTTTCTTAATGTTATTTTTCATGTTATGCGAATACGAATTTTTTCTGCATCAGGTAATTATAAGTTACACCAACAGTACTGGTGACAATGATTTTTGATATAATAGGGTTAAAATTCAAGTAATGAGTAACCAAAAAAACACCGCTAGTGGTCAATAAAAAATTACCAGACCATACTAACCCATACCTGATGATCTGCATTTGTACTTTCTTCTTGGAAGCGCCGAAAACCCAGTGTCTGCCCATGCTGAAATTGATGATCCCTCCTACTACAGTTCCAGTAGCACTACCCCATAAATACCAGAAATGTAAATACTCCGTACAGACTAATGTGGTAAGAAAGTCAAATATCGAGGCCGAAAGTGAGGCGACCTGAGCCTTTAAAAAAGTCGCCATATTAAAACTGATTAAAGGTTAATAGAATTTGTAATACGATGTTTGCATAAACACCAGCAAGAACATCATCAAACATTACACCCCACCCACCAGGTAAAGCTTCTAATTTTCTGATAAACAGTGGTTTTAAGATATCAAAAAACCTAAATAAAATTAAGGCTATCAAAACATTTAAAGGTGTAACAGGTATGAACAACAAAGAAATACACATACCGGCAACTTCGTCAATAACAACACGCTGATGGTCTTTACCCCAAAGGGCTTCAACAACATTACCAGACCATATTCCTAGTATCGTTATCAATAAGGTTGCTATGGTGGCATTTAAAAAACCGTCGGCATTTACTTGTACAAAGTACCATACCAAACATGTTACAGCAGCTGCTACAGTGCCGGCTCCTTTGCCAATATATCCTATTCCAAAGCTTGTGGAAGTTATTTTATGAAACATAACAGGTATACTCCTTCTCATAACTATAACCAATGATTGCTTTTATACCAGGATAACGTTTCTTTCAAACCTTGGGCCAAGTTGTACTTAGGCATATATCCTAAATCCTTTTGAATGTTTTCTATGTTACAAGCCCAATTAACTGCCGTCAATTCTGCCATTTTTTCTTTATTTAAAGCTGGTGTTTCTTTACTTTTGGCATATAAAAAGTCCATCAAGGAGGCTAAGGCATCCACACTTGCCACTGGAAGATGAAACTTAAATGTTTTCTTTTGCAATAGTGCTTTAGTGTATTGAGCGAGGGCATAACGGTCATAAACCTGTCCATCAGACACATTATAACTTTTATGCATCAACTGCGTACCTAACGCCATCACAATTATCCTGGCTAAATCTTCAACATATATAAAACTCAATTGTTGTGAAAATTTACCGATATAAGGCTCTAACCCTTTGTTGATACTTTTAAATAATATAAAAATATCCTTTTCACGAGGTCCATATACAGCTGTAGGCCTAATAACCACTAAAGGAAGATTTTTAATGTCCTTTAAATAGGCCTCTGCTAATAACTTACTCTTTCCATAATTAGTAACCGGATTTGCTACTGCATCATCCTTAATTTCACCAGTAAGACTTTTTAAAGGACCCAATGCGGCAAGACTACTCACAAACACAAATTTCTCCAAAGGCTTAACTAAGGCTTGAGTTGCTAATGCAAGGTTTCTAGTATACTCTGCATTAACTTTATTGTATTCACTTTCGGTTTTTGCCTTAGTAATCCCAGCTGCATGAATGATAAAATCATATGCCTGATCAGTCAGGGCAGCAGTTAAACTTTCTACAGAAGTAAAATCAAGGTGTACAAAGTGAATAGGCAAATCCTGAAGGTGTTGAATTTTACTGTTTGGACGCACTGCTGCATAAACTTCTAAATCATTCGCTATAGCTTCATTTAGAAGATGAAAACCAACAAAACCACTGGCTCCAGTAATCAACACCTTCTTTTTCATAGCCCTTTTTCTAGTATTCTATACTTTCTGTACAATTCACCACCAATTTGCTCAATAGGTTTATTGATTAAATCGTTGTGGTCTAAAGTCCATGAGGCTTCAGCATACTTCATATTCTTAGCTTGAAAAGCCTGAATAATCAAGCCGTATAAACAAGCTTCAATTCCCATTTTACGGTAGCCATCAACTACACCCAGTAATAAAATACGAATACCTTCAATTTTCTTCCTTTGCGTAAGTAATTTATACAAACCAGTAGGAAATAACCTGCCGCGTTTAATCTTGATCAATACCTGGTTGATATCAGGAATAGCCAAAGCGAACCCAACTATTTTCCCTTCCTGTTCAGCAAGCAAACAGAAATCAGGATCCATAATCATTTTCAGGTCTTTTGCAGTATAATCAAACTCATCGTCTGTCATTGGAACAAAACCAAGGTTTTTATCCCATGCTTTGTTGTATACTTCTCTTAAGGCAGCTGATTCTTCCTTAAAATTCTTAAGGTTAATCTTTCTAATGATGATATTACTACGTGTTAAACGCTCTTCAAGGGCGGTTACCAATTTAGCAGACCTGTCATTATAATGACCCGCGGCAAATCTATAGGCGCGGAGATCAACCTTTTTGCTGAAGCCAGAATTTTCAAGTAACTGCAGATAATAAGGAGCATTATAAGGCATCATGGCAACCGGAGGGCCGTCAAAGCCCTCAATAAGCAGCGCACAAATTTCATTTGTAGAAAAATTAACAGGTCCTACCATGGTAGATAGAGACTTTTCTTTAAGCCACTTTGCTGCTGTATCTAACAAAAGATCTGCAGTTTCCTGGTCATTGATGCAATCAAAAAAACCAAAAAAGCCATCATTAACCTTGTTAATCGTATTGTGGTTATTATTTTGAATAGCCGCAATTCTCCCTACAACCTTATCGCCATCTAGAGCTAAAAATGTTTGTAACGTAGAATGTTTATGAAAAGGATGCTTACCGGGGGTAAGCATATCTCTTTGTGCTATAAATAATTCAGGCACGTAGTTAGGATCGGCCTTATATAAATCATGAGGGAAATCAATAAACTGACCTAATTCTTTTTTGCCATTTACGGCAATAATTCGTTTCATAAACTTACCTTAACTGGCGTAATTTCCACTTCTTTAAATGCATCGTATAACTTTGTAATGGCTTCTTCGATTTGCTCGAAAGTGTGCGTAGCCATTAATGAAAATCTAATTAAAGAAGAGTCAGAAGGTACTGCAGGAGATACTACAGGATTTACAAATATTCCGTTATTGTGTAGGATATTGGTAATTTGAAACGTTTTATTATTATCTCTTATATATACAGGTATAATTGGACTATCGGTAGCTCCAATATCGAACCCAGCATCTAGTAGAAGTTTTTTTGCATAATTTGTATTAGCCCATAATTTATCAATTCTTTCCGGCTCAGACTCAATGATATCTAAAGCGGCAATTACGCTTGCAACAGCAGCAGGTGGCATACTCGCACTGAACATTAATGAACGTGCACGGTGTTTAATATATTCAATAGTTTCTTCATCAGCAGCAATAAAACCACCAAGAGAAGCTAAAGATTTACTAAACGTGCCCATAATTAAATCCACATCGTTTGTTAAACCAAAATGTGAAGCTGTTCCTGAGCCATTAAAACCAATTACACCTAAACTGTGTGCATCATCCATCATGATATTTGCACCAAATTCTTCGGCAATTTTTACAATCTCAGGCAAGTTCACTAAATCACCTTCCATACTGAAAATACCATCTGCAACAATAAGTTTTGCAGCATCTTCAGGTAAACGACTTAACTTTTTGCGTAAATCGTCCATATCGTTATGGGCATATTTGATTGAACGTGAATAAGAAAGTCTGCTTCCGTCAATGATAGAGGCATGATCATATTCATCAAGAATCAAATAATCATTTCTCCCTAATAAACAAGAGATTACTCCCAGGTTAACCTGAAAGCCTGTACTAAATAATACAGCAGCTTCTTTACCTACATAAGCAGCAAGTCTTTTTTCTAACTCCAGGTGAATGTCTAAAGTGCCATTAAGAAATCTTGACCCTGCACACCCTGTACCATACTTCTCTATCGCATTTTTAGATGCTTCTTTAATCTTCGGGTGATTGGTTAAACCTAAGTATGAGTTTGAACCAAACATCAATACTTTTTTACCATCAATGATCACTTCGGTATCTTGTGCCGATTCAATAGACCGAAAATAAGGATATAGGCCCTTCTCTTTGATTGCATTTGCCTCAGTGAATGATGCAACTCTATCGTGTAATTTTTTACGCATGCCTGAATTATATAATTTTTAGTTCAGCGGGTTTTATATTATTTTATGCACATAAATTGAACCAATGTGGGCCAAAGTAAAACTTAATCTAATATATTAATAATATGTTAATAAATGATGAACAAAAGTAATTCATTGGTAGACCATATTCTTACATTGGTCTATAATTTTTGTGTCAAATATTTAATTACCTCTTAACCACTGTTATTTATTGTTTAATATCAAAAACTTATTATAAAATCACTCTTTTTTATTCCCTATCCCTTCAATGAGTAAATCTACCATTCCATCATAGTACTCACCAGATTTAAATTCTGTTGTAGCAACACTTAACGGATAGTGTAAACCTTTAAAAGCCACCACCATCATATAGGCGAGCTTGTTCATTTTAACGAACGAAAGTTTTTTAAATTCTCCAGACTGGGTGCCACCAAGCAAAATATCCCTGATCATGTCAATTTGAATTTGCTCATACTGAGTTTTCAGGCAGATCATGACCTTTAAACTTTCCAAAGCATCTTCAAAAACAACTTCTCTAAAGTTATGGTATTCAACAATTGCTGTGATTTGTTCTTTTAGAAAGGCTTTAAGTTTGGCTTTGGCCGTGAGTCCGCTGTTTACCGCATTGCTTAGTCTTTTGACCAGGTTTTTCATTTCGCTTTCCACTACAGCCTCAAAGATTTCTTTTTTACTAGGGAAATAATAATAGAGCGTACTCTTTCCTTTCCCGGCTGCCGTTGCAATGTCTTCCATCGTGGTTTTCTTTAAACCGTGCTTGCCAAAAAGCCTTTTAGCGCCAGCAAGTATTTCAGTAACTACAATTTCATCTTTTTCCATTGCAAATTCATCCCTTTGGACCGGAATTCAATTCCAGTCCAAAAGTACATAAATTATTAATTTCCACTTATAGAACCAACGAAAACGTAGAAAATTTACATTATGGAAACATTAGCTGACTAGAAGGTGAAGCGCAATTTTACCCCTCCATTGCCTAATTTCAAGTCTTCATTAGACAATTTACCAATAGGCACTTTCATAAAAGGTTCTATTACAATATGGTAATTCTTAAATATTTCTTGCTTATGCCCTACTGAGAAATTAAAAAACCCTAGATAGCTATTTCCCTCCAGTGGCGTTTCAGTAGATACTTCAGCACTTTGTTCTGATAATATAGTTTGTACGGTTTCCGTTATTCCCGTTTCCACATTGCGTGAGCTACTGGTTACCTGTAACTCAGTTTGGTATTTATTGCTGCGCTGTTCGTTGATGATATTAAAATAGGACACTCCCATAGAAGTGTATAATTTTTTATTTAAATTGTATGTCAATGAAACAGGTATATCTATACCACTAATAGCGGCTTCTACCCCAATCAATGACTTTGACGACATTAAACTTACCGATTGGCTCTCCATGTTTTTACTCACATCTAAAGCAACGTAGGCAATACCAGAACTAATAGAAAATTGTTTAGACAATTTAAATTCCGTTGTAAGTCCAGCACCTACATTTACCTTACGCTGCAAAACAGTAGGCATTAATTCAACACCAAAATTCCATTTAGAGACAGTGTTTTTCTTTTCAACTTTTGCCTGTCGAGCGGTTTCTTTGTTTAAATAATCCATAAAGGATTGTTCAGCTGGCACTGTTTTATTTTTAGGAACTGTCGTATTTTTCTCTTCTACTTTATATTTTACTGTAGCTTGTATATCCTGTTCAACTGCACTCAAGCTGTCGTTTACCAAATTAAGTTTACTTATTTTAGACTTAGCCTGCTTAACCATTTTCTTTACTGGCACTAAAGATACGATCTCCTCAGGCTCCACTATTTTTATAGCTTCATCTCGTTGCTTAAGCTTAGGCAACTGCTGTAATTTAGGAGCAGCTGTATATTGGAGAGGTGGTTGACTATTAAAAAAATAAGGTATAGCTGAAAACAGCAGCACTAACGCTGCAGCAGTCGCTATCCATGCATATTGTTTGTTCCTTTTATTTTTCCTTTGTCTGGAAAATTCCTCCCAGGCACCAGGTTTATAAGGTTCTTCATACGCAGTTAAAAGCGCTGAAATCCCTTCTATCAGTTCTTTTTTATCTGGAGTTTCCATCAGCAAGTTCGTTCATTTTTAAATACAATTGGCGCAGGCGTTGTTTAGCCCTCGTGAGGTAGGTGCGACTGGAGCTTGTTGGTATCACCAAGATTTTTGATATTTCCTCATGACTAAATCCTTCCACCTCGTACATATTGAAAACCGTCCTGTGCAAATCAGGTAACTGAAATAATAGTTTCATAATGTCCTCCACATGCAGTTGATTATTACTTTCCACATAATCGACATCCATGTTGTCGTAACTCTCTACAAAATTTAGAGGTGATTTATTGATGCGAATCTTATCCAATGCCGTTCTTACGGTGATTTTTGCAAGCCAGGCTCTGAAGGTTTTTTCAAACTCATCGGTATCAGCTGGAGGATTAAAGTCGTACATCCTTTTAAAAGATTTCACAAAACTATCGTTAACGACTTCCATGGCAACACTACGATCTTTAATGTAGCGGGAAGCAACCCCCATTAGGTACCCCCAATAGAAACTATAAATTGTCTCCTGAATTCGCTTATCATGGGTTTCAATCCCTTTTATGATTTCCTGGAACAACAGACTAGTTTTTTTCGCGCTTCGCTGAGCCTTAACCTCCATTATCAGTGCAAACGTATAGTATTCGTTAAACGCTACAAAAGTATTGTTTTTTTTACCCTAAGTAAAAACTTGATTTTTTGAAGGTTACTGTAGCGTTTCTGCAGGCACAGCCGTTTTATAGGTAAAACATTTAATCACTTAATTATAAATCATGAAAACACCATTATCTTTAAACCAATTCAGAAAAAAGGCTACTTTACTTGTTGCTTTATTGGGTACAGCCATATTTTTTAATGCCTGTAAAAATGATATTGACAATACTACACCAGCCATTGCAGCATTGTCAGTTGTGAATGCCTTTCCAAATGCCAATACTTTAAATTTCTATATTGGTAATGCGCAGGTGAACAACACTGGAATTGCATTTGGCGAAAAGTTAAGCTACCTTAATGCCTATGAAGGATCAAGAGTGTTTGACGTTGCCTTTACGGGTAGTTCTACCAGTTTACTTTCAAAAGCACAAACCCTAAAAGGTGGAATGTATCACACAGTGTATATCGTTGGAAAAACAACTGCAGATCTTGAATATCTTTTAGTGACAGACAGTCTTACTGTACCTAAAGAAGGAGAAGTAAATCTTCGTTTTATGAATCTTTCTCCTGATGCGCCTGCACTTAGCTTAGAGCGTGCTAGTGACACTACTAAATTTGACAATAAAGCTTTTAAAGCTTACACAAAGTTTAAACCGCTTACTGCTGCTAAATCTAACTTTATCTTAAGAAATAAGGAAACAAATGCGGTTTTGGCTACCCTTGATGATGTTGAATTAGTTAAAGGTAGAATTTATACAGTTTGGGCTAAAGGTTTAGTAGCAGGAACTGATGCTACAACTAAATTAGCTATCAAGGTTTCTGAACACTAATGATACCCTAATTGATAACTGATCAGCTAAACCAGCTGTAAAGTATAATAGTCCCGGCCTTAAAAACCGGGACTATTTGCGTTATGACTATCGCCTTCCTTGTTTAAGGATAAAAGCGCCCAACATTAAAGCAACGGATAAGCCTGAAGTTCCAGGGAAATTGATAAAAAGATAAAGCAATCCACTTACTCCTGCTATGGCTAGCACAAATAAAACACCCTTTAATGGGGTTTCCATCTTAAATGCCGCAACAAGTGCAAATAAGTAAAATACGGATGCAAGAACATATATAAACATGGTACAAATATCAGGTTGCAATGTTAAGTTAATGTTAAGGATTCACAAAAACATCAAATATCTTTCTTAACCGGCTTAATCAATACCCTGAGCGATTGATCACGTGTAAAGTAAGAGATGGTCCAGTTATACATGGTTTTAATTCTGTTACCACTAGCAATCAGTGAAATAAGGTGAATGAATAGCCATGCTACCCAAGCTATAAAACCATTAAAATGCAGTTTAGGTCCTGGAATGTCTGCCACGGCTTTATTTCTTCCTATGATCGCCATGGAACCTTTGTCCTTATAACTGAATGGCGTTAGCGCATCACCCTTGGCCATCCTTTTCAAGTTTTTACCTAAATTCTTTCCCTGTTGGATCGCAACTTGTGCTACTTGCGGATGTCCATTGGGGAAATTTTGATCTGTGGTTTGTATACAAGTATCCCCAATGGCATAGATGTTATGGGTATTTAAAACCTGGTTATACTCATTTACAATCATACGTTTACCCCTTCCGTAGCTTTCTTTATCAATACCTTCAAAAACAATGGAAGTTACGCCTGCCGCCCAGATTAATGTTTTCGTAACAATTTTTTTCCCATCAACAAAATGAACAGTATCATCTATATAATCTTTCACCATGCTGTCCAGAAAGATTTTCACACCCATATCTGTCAATGTCTTATAGGTGTATCGTTGAGATTTTTCACTCATAGGCGCTAAAACAGACTTCAGTCCGTCAACAAGATAAATAGTAGCATTTGTACCAATAAGTTCAGGATAATCACTTGGAATCACTGTGCGTTTCATTTCAGCAAACATCCCTGAAATTTCTACTCCTGTAGGTCCCCCACCTGCCACCACAACAGTGAGCAGCTTTTTTCTTTCCAGTGGGTCTTTTTCTCTGGATGCCTTTTCCAACTTATCAAGTAAGGTGTTGCGCATATATAGAGCATCAGAAACAGTTTTCATGGGTATAGAATGCTCTTTGACGCTCTCCATTCCAAAATAATTAGTTTCAGTACCTGTGGCAAAGACCAGGTAATCATAGGTTAATTCGCCAGTGTCTAAAACTACTTTATTTTCAGCCTGAACTACACGCTCTAAGTTGCCCATTACAAACCTGAAGTTCTTTTTGCGGCGAAAAAGTTTTCTGAAAGGATAACTGATATTCGAAGTTTCCAGGTAACCCGTTGCAACCTGGTATAATAAAGGAGGGAAAAAGTTGTAATTATTTTTATCAACCAGGATAACGGAGTAATTTTCATCACCATCAATTTGATTAATCAGATTTACGCCTGCAAATCCTCCACCAATAATTACAACTGTTTTTTTTGTAGTTAACATATCTTAAAATTGCTAACAAATTAACAGTAGATGATCCAAACAGTTTTATTTTTTATGAAAACGATGTTCTAACTCGCTTATTTTATCTAATCTCCGCTGATGTCTTTCAGCCGAAGAAAATTTTGCATTCACAAAAGTCATCACCAGTTCCTGAGCAGCGTATATTCCTGTTATTCTGCCACCCAGGCAGATCATGTTTAAGTCATCATCTTCAACCCCCTGGTGGGCCGAGAAATGTTCTGTAATTAAAGCTGCCCTAACCCCTGCTATTTTATTGGCTACAATAGCGGCACCTACGCCGCTACCACATACTGCAATGGCCCGGTCAATTTTTTGTTCAGACAAAGCTCTTGCTAAAGGAATAATAAAATCAGGATAATCATCTGCTTTATCCAGCGTATAAGCGCCATAATCTGCTAATGTAAAACCTGCTTCTTTAAGATGAGAAAGTAATGACTGCTTAAGTTCAAAACCTCCATGGTCTGCCGCGATTCCTATATTCATATTTAATTTGGTTGATGTTATTGAACCATGCTATTGACCGACCATCTCATTAGCCTGCGCTATAATATGGTCTACTGTAATGCCAAAAGCTTTGAATAAGTCTGCTGCTGGGGCAGATTCGCCAAAACTATGCATCCCTATAATAAAACCTTCATCGGTTACATATTTTTGCCAGCCAATAGTGGAACCTGCCTCTACAGCAATGCGTTTTTTCATTGATGAAGGAAACACATTTTCCTTATATGCAGCATCCTGCATTTCAAACAATTCCCAGGAAGGCATGCTCACCACTCTCGCCGCTATACCTTTTTCTTGTAACTTTTGCTGTGCTGTTAAAACCAGGCTTACCTCAGATCCAGTTCCAATGAGTATAATTTGCGGTTGTTCAACATCAGACAATACATATGCGCCTTTTTCCAATGAAGTTGCTGGAGTATACTTTCCCTGATCAATAACAGGTAACGATTGTCGTGTTAAAACAATAATGACAGGTCCTCCTTGATGTGTCAACGCTACTCTCCAGGCCTGACTGGTTTCATTTGCATCTGCCGGCCTGATTAAAGTTATATTAGGGATTGCCCTTAAAGAAAGAAGCTGCTCAATTGGCTGATGGGTGGTGCCATCTTCGCCAAGACCAATGCTGTCATGTGTATAAATAAAAATAGGTTTAATTTTCATGATGGCCGCCAATCTGATAGCAGGACGCATATAATCAGAGAATATTAAAAAAGTGGCGCCATAAGGGATAATGCCTTTTGTAAGCGCAAGTCCATTAAGAATACAACCCATGGCATGTTCACGGATACCGAAATGAAAATTTCTACCTTCGCGGGTTTCAGCATTAAAACTTCCATACTCTTTTAAATGTGTATCAGTAGATGGGGCAAGATCGGCGGCACCACCTAATAAACCCGGTAAATCTGCTGCGATAGCATTTAACACCTTTCCTGAAGCTTGCCGCGTGGCCATTTTCTCTGAAGCGTCAAAAGAAGGCAGCTGCTGCTGCCATCCATCAGGTAATTTACCGGCCTGTGCTTGTTCAACAGCTGCAGCAAGGTCAGGGAATTTTTCCTGGTAAGCTTTAAAAAGCGTATTCCATTTTTCCTCCCTGGCAGCGCCCCTTTCTCCAATGACGCGATAAAATTCTAGTACCGCCGTGGGCACATGAAAATATTGATCCGGATCAAATCCAAAAAACTTTTTAACCAGTTTTACTTCCTCTTCCCCAAGTGGCGATCCATGTGCTCCTGCAGTATTTACCTTATTTGGGCTGCCATAGGCAATTTGCGTTCTTACCTTGATTAAGGAAGGTTTTCTTGTTTCTGACTTTGCATTGCGCACGGCCATTTCTATGGCATTGATATCATTGCCGTCATCTACAGTTTGAACATGCCAGCCATAAGCTTCAAAACGTTTATTTACATCCTCTGAAAAAGCTATACCTGTGCTCCCTTCAATAGAAATATGGTTGTCATCATAGAGATAAATAAGGTTTCCTAAGGCTAAATGTCCAGCTAGTGACGCAGCTTCAGAAGTTACCCCCTCCATCATGTCACCATCACTACAAATAACATATATTTTATAATCAAAAAGTTCAAACCCGGGTCTGTTAAATCTTGCAGCGAGGTGCTTTTGGCCAATAGCAAAGCCTACTCCATTAGCGAAACCCTGACCTAAGGGACCTGTAGTCACATCAATACCATCTGTAAGTCCATACTCCGGATGTCCTGCAGTTTTGCTATGCAGCTGTCTGAAATTCTTAAGATCGTCAAGGCTCAGGTTATAACCGGTAAGGTACAGCAAACTATATTGTAGCATACAGCCGTGACCTGCAGAAAGAATAAACCGGTCACGGTTTGCCCAATGTGGATTTGCCGGATTGAAGTTCATAAATTTGTGATACAACACATGGCCCATTGGCGCTGCACCCATTGGCATCCCTGGATGTCCGGAATTTGCTTTTTGAACGGCATCTACAGACAATAACCTCACGGTATTGATGGCCAGTTCTTCTAGTTCCCTGTTGTGTTCCATATTGGAGATTTGATAGTTAGCTGTTCCAATAACGTTTCCCACCCCAAACAGTTTTTAAAAAATTATAGCAGATTCGAGATCAGGCGTGCTACTTTCTCTAAGAATTGCTTGTATAGAGGGCGTTTAAACCATTTTTCGGAATCTATTAAAACAGCATATTTTAGATCTTCATAAAACACATCCCTCAATTGTCCGGCAAAACCCGCATCGTAAATAATAGTATTTACTTCAAAATTAAGCTCAAAGCTTCGATGGTCCATATTGGCGGTGCCTACAATAGATAACTGACTATCAGAAACCAGCGTTTTTGCATGGATAAAGCCCTTTTTATAT
Organism: Pedobacter sp.; assembly: GCF_045628745.1. GTDB lineage: Bacteria > Bacteroidota > Bacteroidia > Sphingobacteriales > Sphingobacteriaceae > Pedobacter. The sequence continues at coordinate 6,110 of NZ_JAZQPU010000064.1, read as the reverse complement.
AGGTAAATTTCAACGCCAGCCGTTAAAAGATCACCATAATAAGACCTTGCCGCTGCATCTACCGTAAATGAATCTGATTTGTCGGGTACTAGTAGTTTAATTTTAACGCCACTGAGTGCGGCAACAGTCATTTCATCCAGCAAACTTTCCCCGGGGATAAAATATGGGGTCGTAATCAATACTTCTTCTTCGGCCAAACCAATGGCATCTAGCAAAGAAAATAGAATGGTAGGGTTATCTGAATCTGGTCCACTGGAAGCAATTTGTACGACTGCCCCCATCTCGTTTTCTGGTCCCGACGGACTAAAATAGATTTTCTCGGGCAGCATGTCTTCTTCTGAACAAAAGTTCCAATCGTTGATAAATAGATATTGCAGGTAATATACGCCCTGTCCAACAAGCTTGATATGGGTATCCCGCCAATAAAGCTGATCTGGTTTTTCTACACAATTGATGTAACGGTCACTCACATTAATGCCCCCCGTAAAGGCACAGTATCCATCAATGATAATAATTTTACGGTGGTTACGGTAATTAATGCGGTTAGCCAGCTTCACAAATAACACCCTGTAAAAAGGTGCGCATTTAACTCCGGCAGCCTTTAGCTGAGGCACCAGTTTTTTACGGATAGACCGGCTTCCAAAATCATCATATATAAATCTAACTTCTACACCCTCCTGTGCCTTCTGAATAAGCACCTCAGCAATCTGTTGCCCAATTAATTCATCTTCAAAGATGTAATACTCCATATGTATATGGTGTTTTGCACCTTTCAAGGCATGCATCACTGCAGGAAATTTCTCTTCACCGTTAAGTAGTAGCTCTACTGTATTATGTTCAGAAAGTTTACTTAAATTTCCATTAAGCAACAGTTTAGCCAACTTTTTAAATTTTTTTACCTCTGGCTTCTTCTGTGCCATTACATTGTCTGATTGCTGGCGGATCCTCAGTTTAATTTCCCTGCTTAGCTTTTCGTCTTTAATCAGCTTTTTGCTGTAGAGCTTACGCTTACGGTAATTAGTGCCTACAGAAAAGTAAATAATAATGCCGGCAATGGGTAAAAAGAAAGTTAACAACAAATAAGATAAGGTTTTACTGGTGTTGTTGGTGTCATATATGATACGCATTGCAACTGCCAGAACGATGATCAGGTAAACCAGGTTACCAATTAATATCCAATTCATTTAAATAAGTTTGTGCGTTTTTAAAATTAGCAATATCTTTCACATTTATATAAATATATAATCTGATGAACAAGTTTTTTAAAAACTATAAAGGAATCATATTGCTGTTGATCGGAATCCTTACAGGTAGTATTGCCGGTTTGGTATTTGGCAAGCAAGTAGAAGTCATCAAACCTATCGGAGATATATTTCTCAATTTTCTGTTCACCGCCGTAATTCCACTTGTGTTTTTTGCTATTGCCTCTGCCATTGCAGGGCTCAGTTCATCAAGCAAATTGAATAAAATGATGGGCGTTATGTCTATCGTTTTCTTAGCTACAGTATTAATTTCTGCAAGCCTTACCATTTTAGCAGTGCACATTTTCCCTATTCATGAAAATATGCAGGTGCTTAAACTTACCGAGGTCATTGAGAAAAAACCTATAGGCGACCAGATTACCCAAATGTTTACTACTGCGGAGTTTTACGAATTGCTATCGCGCAAGAGTATGCTGGCCATGATTATATTCTCTGTATTAATTGGCTTCGCCACTTTACATGCTGGAGAAAAAGGTGCGGCCTTTGCCAGGTTCCTGCATGCTGGAAATGAAGTTTTTAAAAATGTATTCACCATTATCATGAAACTCGGGCCCATAGGTTTAGGTGCCTATTTTGCGTACCAGGTGGGCGTATTTGGCCCTCAGCTTTTTGGTACTTACGCCCGGTCTTTGGGCCTATATTATGGTGTAGGGGCATTTTATTTTGTTTTCATCTTTAGCCTCTATGCATTTGTTGCCGGTGGCAAAAAAGGATTGCTAATATTCTGGCCCAATAACATTATACCCTCCGCCACAGCTTTGGGTACATGCAGCAGCGTGGCTACCATACCTGCAAATTTAGACGCTTGCAAAAAAATAGGCATTCCTGATTATATCACTAATGTCGCGGTTCCTCTTGGTGCCACCTTACATAAAGATGGATCCAGTATTTCTTCTATCATTAAAATGGCGGTAGTTTTCGCCCTTTTTGGGAAAAGCTTTAATAGTGCTGATGTCATTATTCTGGCCTTAGGTATGACTGTATTGGTGAGCATCGTAGAAGGCGGAATCCCTAATGGTGGTTACGTTGGTGAACTCTTATTCATCTCTGCGTATGGATTTCCCATAGAAGCTTTACCTCCTGCAATGATCATTGGAACGCTGGTTGACCCAATGGCCACACTCTTGAATGCTACGGGTGATAATGTGTCTGCTATGCTGGTAACGCGTTTTACAGAAGGAAAAAATTGGCTCAAAAAAGCGGTGTCATAAACTATTTTCCTTTAAATGTGTTGTTTATTATCAGATTAAAACATATGAAACAACGAGATAGCAATACCATAAGTTTATGGCAGGATATTCCATTAAATTCCTACCCAAGCCCCTCAACTGATGCTAATAAAGTTTATGATGTGCTTATTGTTGGTGCAGGCATAACAGGTTTGACTACTGCTATTTTGCTGCAGAGAGCTGGAAAAAAGTGTATGATAGCTGAAGGAAAAACTGTTGGTTTTGGAACTACAGGTGGCACAACAGCACATATCAATACTTTTTTTGACACTTCCTATCATGATATAGCCACAGACTTTGGACAGGATGCAGCTAAATTGATAGCCAATGCAGCAACTGATGCGTTTTCTCTACTCAAAAATTTGATTGATACGGAGCACATTGATTGTGATTTTGAATATAAAGATGCCTATGTTTATGCGGAGGAGGAGAAGGAAACAAAGGAGCTTGTCAAAATTTTAGCCGCTACAAGGGAGGCTGGTATCAATGCGGTGGAGGTAAGAGAGAATATGGTGCCTGTACCCTTTCAAATGGCAATGCTCATTACCGAACAAGGACAGTTCCATCCCTTGAAATATATTGATCATTTAGCGAAAGTATTTATAGATGCCGGTGGCATTATTACTGAGCATACTTTTATTGATAAAACAGAACTAAAGGATGGTGTTCATATCGCTTCCAGCAGAAATCTAACCATCAAAGCCACCAATATAGTCTATGCCACACACATGCCCCCTGGAATAAACAGCTTAGACTTTAAGTGTGCCCCCTACCGCAGTTACGTTTTAGGCATCAAACTTAAAAATGATGCCTACCCAGATGCCTTAGTATACGACATGCAGGAGCCGTATCACTATTTCAGAACACATGTCGTCAATGGGCAAAAATATTTGATTCTTGGTGGTGAAGATCATAAAACAGCACATGATGACCCCGAGCAGGCTTTCGCTGAATTGGCCGCTTATGCAGCTAAATATTATAACATCGCTTCTATAGATTACCGCTGGTCGGCACAATATTATGTGCCTGCCGATGGACTGCCCTATATTGGACAGCTACCTGCCGGGCCTGAAAATATATATATTGCCACAGGTTATAGTGGAAATGGAATGACCTATGGCACGCTAGCGGCAATAATAATAAGTGACCAAATTTTAGGGGTCGAAAATCCTTATGCCGAACTGCTCAGTCCTTCGAGAATTAAACCTATAGCAGGTTTTGAAGAATTTGTAAAAGAAAATGCTGATGTCGCATTTCATTATATTGCCGACCGTTTATCTGTTGATGCCATAGAATCTTTAGGCGAGCTGGAACCGGGGAATGGAAAAGTGCTGAATTACAAGAAAGAGAAATTAGCGATATATAAAGCTGAAGATGGCACCGTAACTGCCCTTAGCCCTTATTGTACACATGCTGGCTGCATAGTAAATTTCAATGCCATAGAAAAAAGCTGGGACTGCCCTTGCCATGGTGGCAGGTTTACAGTCCAGGGTGAAGTGCTTACTGGCCCGCCACGGAAAAACTTAAGCCCTATAGTCATTGGCGAGGGATTAAAACAATAAACATCTATAAATTTAAAATTGAGATAACAATTATTTTGCAAACTAGAAGTTTTTGTGAAGCTTTGTGGTTACATAGTTGTTGAATTGTCAAACTTTTGCTAAAAATCAAATTTAAGTCATTAGTTTTATCGGATCATCGCTAAATATCTAATCAGATTGAATATTTTTGCGCACATTAAAAAGTATACAAATTAACTAAATTAACAATAACAGCAATAATGCATAACCCAGAAAATAAAATCAGAGTTGCAATTTTAGGCGTAGGAAACTGCGCTAGTTCACTGGTACAAGGTGTTGAATATTATACAAAAAACAATGAACAAAAGTCAGGCTTAATGACGGATGACATTGGTGGGTATAGAGCTAAAAACATAGAATTTGTTTGCGGGTTTGAAATCGATGAAAGAAAAATTGGCCAATCTTTGAAAGATGCCATTTTTGCTAAACCAAACTGTACAATTATATTAAACGACGATATCCATACTGAAGCGCCTATTTACCGTTCACCTGTACTTGATGGTGTTTCGCCTTTAATGGAAGCATATCCTGAAGCTAATCGTTTTGTAATCAAAGAAGAATTAAGAAATACTGATCTTTTAAAAGATGCTGTTTCTTATGATAAAGACCTTGTTTATGCTTTAAGAAACGAAATCATCTCTCATTTAAAAGAACATAACGTTGAAGTTTTAATTAACTATTTACCAGTTGGTTCTCAAATGGCGACTGAATTTTATGCAGAGATCTGTATTGAATTAGGTATTTCATTAGTAAACTGTATTCCTGTATTTATTGCTTCAGACCCGGTTTGGGAGCAAAAATTCATCAATGCTGGTATTCCAATTATTGGTGATGATATGCGCAGCCAGTTCGGTGCAAGTATTGTTTCTCAAATGTTGCAAGAGCTTGCTTTTGAACGTGGACACCATGTTAAAGCACACATACAGAGAAATGTTGGTGGTAACACTGATTTCTTGAACATGGAAGATAAAAACCGTTTGAAATCCAAGAAAATCTCTAAAGAGAATGTCATCAGAGCTCAAAACGATATTAGAGGTATCTCTACTGAAAACAGCTTTTTACATGCTGGTCCTTCAGAATACATTCCTTTCTACGGCGATAATAAAGTAGCTAACTTCCGTTTAGAACTAGAAGGTTTTATGGGTGCTCCTGTTATTTTTGATGCGCAGCTATCTGTCCAGGATTCTCCAAACTCTGCAGGTGTGGTTATTGATGCCATCAGATATGTATATGTAGCTAGAGAATTAGGTTTAGTTGGTGCTTTAAGAGGCCCTTCTGCTTCTACGCAAAAAACACCTCCTCAACAAATGATGTTCAGTGATGCAATTTTAGAGTGTCATGCTTTGGCAAAACGTGAATTAACAGATTCTACAAGAAAACAATTGAAAAAATAAGCACCCTGCTTTTAGGGAAATAGCAAAAAGCCTGGATCATTCATCATGATTCAGGCTTTTTGATGTAAATCGTTATATTTCTATAAATTCCCAGGCACTCTGGTAGGCATTTATTTGTTCGGCATAGCTGATGAAATCTGCATAGAATTTATGCCTTGAAAGCGTGGCACTTTCGCCAATAACAACCAGTTGCTTTCTTGCTCTTGTCATGGCGACATTCATTCGCCTGATGTCTGCTAAAAATCCAATCACCCCTTCGGTATTGCTTCTTGTTAAGCTGATATAAACCAGGTCTCGTTCCTGCCCCTGGAAACTATCAATCGTATTAATGCTCAACTTTGTTTTTAAGGCAAGCAGTTCAGGCGTATGTTGCATCAGCTCTTTCAGTACTTGAATTTGCTGCTTATAAGGCGATATGATGGCGATGCTTGGGAAATCTTCCAGGCTAGAATGTTCGAGCATGGTGTTTACCGTTTGTGTAAGGTGTTTCAATAAAAATACAGCCTCTTCAGGGTTAGTCGCACTAGTGCCCTCTATTTTTTCATCAAACCCACAGCCTGCAGTATCAATAAAAGCCAACGGTGCAGCACCCTCAAATAAAACATGGTCAGCAACAGATGGATGGGCTTTCAGCATGTCATGATC
>NZ_JAZQPU010000063.1:0-6471 GCF_045628745.1 Pedobacter sp. | reverse complement strand
AGAAGGGTAGGCATATTGCAACCTGATCCATTCAATACCGTTCACATCAGAAAGTCTTCTTAACAATTCATCAAGGTTACGCTTTCCGTAAATGTCTAATCCGTAGTAAGTAAGATCCTGAGCAATTAAAATTAATTCTTTGGTACCGTTGGCAGCAAGAATTTTAGCTTCATTCACCAGTTCATTCATGTCGCGGGAAACATGTTTACCACGCATTAAAGGAATGGCACAGAAAGAGCAGGGGCGGTTACAGCCTTCAGCAATTTTAAAGTAAGCAAAGTGTGAAGGCGTGGTCAATAACCTTTCGCCAATCAGCTCATGCTTATAATTAGCACCCAGCGAATGCAGGATATTGTTTAAGTCGTTGGTACCAAAAAAAGCATCAACATTGGTAATTTCAGCTTCCAGTTCAGGCTTATAGCGTTCAGATAAACAGCCGGTCACAATAACCTTAGCTACCTTACCATCATCTTTCAGCTGGCTGTATTGTAAAATGGTATCAATAGATTCCTGTTTAGCATTGTCGATAAAGCCACAGGTATTGATCACCACAATATCGTCTTTGCCTAAAGTGTCAGACTCATGAACCACGTCCATGTTATTTCCACGTAACTGGCCCATTAAAACTTCTGAATCGTAGATGTTTTTAGAGCAACCCAGGGTAATGACATTGATTTTGGGTTTTTTAAGGGAAATTATTTTAGGACTAACTTTAGTATTCATGATTTGTATTTAATTATAAGAATGCTCAACATCCCTTTTTTTGAAGGTAATGTATTACATTTTAGAGATCCCAATGCCTAATGGCGGGGATCATATTTAAGAATGGCTAGTTGAATAAGCTGTCTACGAAAGCTTTTTTATCAAATAGCTGAAGATCATTCACACTTTCACCTACGCCAATATATTTTACAGGAATTTTAAACTGATCAGAAATACCTATCACCACGCCACCTTTAGCAGTACCATCCAGTTTAGTAATGGCAAGGGCATTTACATCCGTTGCTTCTGTAAACTGTTTACATTGCTCAAAAGCATTTTGCCCGGTAGAGCCATCTAAAACCAGAAGAATCTCATGCGGAGCATTAGGAATAACCTTTTGCATTACACTTTTGATCTTTCCAAGCTCGTTCATCAAGCCTATTTTATTATGCAGACGACCGGCGGTATCGATAATAACCACATCTTCTTTATTGGCAACGGCAGATTGTAAAGTGTCGAAAGCAACAGAAGCAGGGTCAGAACCCATTGGCTGTGCCACCACACGAACACCTACACGTTCACCCCAAAGTTTAATTTGCTCTACAGCAGCAGCACGAAAAGTATCTGCAGCACCAAGCACAACCTTCAGGTTTTCCGCTTTTAGCTTATGGGCAAGTTTACCAATGGTGGTTGTTTTACCAACACCATTTACACCGACTACCATAATGACATAAGGTTTATGATCACCGTATTCAAATTTACGGAAATCATTGCTGTTGTTTTCTGCTAAAAGATGTTGAATTTCTTCCCTTAACAGACCATGAAGCTCTGAAGTAGATAAGTATTTATCTTTTGCTACACGATCCTGTATGCGGTCAATAATTTTGAGGGTAGTAGAAACGCCTACATCAGAAGTTACTAGTACTTCTTCCAGGTTATCGAGAACATCGTCATCCACTGTAGACTTTCCAGCCACAGCTTTAGTGATTTTATTAAAAAAACCAGTTTTCGTTTTCTCTAATCCCTTGTCCAGTGCTTCCCTGGCTTCCGGAGCGGACTCCTTTTTCTTGAAAAAATCAAATAATCCCATACGAATGTTTAGCAAAACAAAAAAAGCCCTCCCATTTTGAAGGGACGGCTCTAATATTATAAAATATTGAGATTACTTACCCTGAGGTGCAGTAATAGCATCTTTTACGTGTTCGTTGTGAACAATGATTTCTTTGAAAGAATAAGCACCTGTTACAGGTGATTTAGTCATTGTAATAACTTTCGAATACTCTTTTCCATTACCCGTTTTAAGGGTTGCAACTACTTTTTTTGCCATGATCTAAATAGATTGTATTTTTAGCAATACGAAACGTATTACTTAATTTCTTTATGTACGGTTACTTTTTTCAATACTGGATTGAATTTTTTCAATTCTAATCTCTCAGTAGTGTTTTTACGGTTTTTAGTAGAGATATATCTAGACATACCAGGCATGCCACTTGTTTTATGCTCTGTACACTCTAGAATAACTTGTACTCTGTTACCTTTCTTTGCCATTTTATTATTATTGTTAACAGGTTAACTACCTGCAATTGTTTTTACAAAAATCCTTTTTTCACGAAGCGGTTGATTGCTTCTGTAATACCAATTTTATTGATGGTTTTAATAGCTGAAGTAGATACTTTCAGTGTAATCCAACGATCTTCTTCAGGAATATAAAATTTCTGAAGTTGTAAGTTGGGATAAAACTTACGCTTAGTTTTAACGTTTGAGTGAGAAACATTAAAACCTGTCATCGCCATTTTTCCGGTTAAATCACAAACTCTAGACATGCCTTTTAATATATATTGTTAATTATTAGTCGCTTAATTTTTTAAGAGTGGGCAAATATCCAAATAATATTCGTAACCATCAAGCCGGTGATGAATATTTTTGAAAATAATGTTTTTTTCACCCGCACAAGCCGAATTCGCTTCGCCGCAAAGCTAAGAATATGCACTTAAAAACCACTATAAAGTTTATATAATTTCAATAAAAGCTATATTTACATTTTAGCTACTAAATATAGAACCACATGATGCAGATCAAATCTTTGCAGGATTACAAAGAACAATACCAATTAAGCGTTGAAAAGCCTGAAGAATTTTGGGCAGAAATTGCCAATACCTTCCAGTGGCGGAAGAAATGGGATAAAGTATTATCATGGAATTTCACCGAACCAAACATTAAATGGTTTGAGGGAGGAAAATTAAATATTACAGAGAATTGCCTGGACAGGCATTTGGAGAAAAACGGCGATAAGCCTGCAATTATCTGGGAATCTAACGATCCTGAGAAAAAGAGTGTTACCCTTACCTATAAGATTTTACATGAGCAAGTATGCCGCTTTGCCAATGTATTGAAAAAGAACAATGTGGCTAAAGGCGACCGTGTTTGTATATATATGCCGATGGTGCCAGAATTGGCTATTGCCGTGTTGGCCTGTGCCCGTATTGGGGCGGTACATTCCGTTGTTTTCGGTGGTTTTTCTGCCAAATCTATTGCGGACCGCATCAATGATGCAGCCTGTAAATTAGTGATTACTGCTGATGGCTCTTTCAGGGGGAACAAACAAATCCAGTTGAAAGAAGTGATTGACGATGCTTTAATTGGCTGCCCGACGGTAGAAAAAGTGATTGTATTGACCCATACCCGTACACCGGTTTCCATGTTAAAAGGCCGCGATTTATGGTTTGAAGATGAAATTAAACTGGTAGACAGTTATTGCCCTGCAGAAGAAATGGATGCTGAAGATTTACTTTTCATCCTTTACACCTCAGGGTCTACAGGTAAACCCAAAGGTGTGGCACATACTGTAGGTGGTTACATGGTGTATGCAGGTTACACATTCTCTAATGTATTCAATTACCAGCCAGATGAGGTGTTTTTCTGTACCGCCGATATTGGCTGGATCACCGGTCACTCTTATATTGTCTATGGTCCCCTTTCTCAAGGTGCTACCACACTGATGTTTGAAGGTATCCCAACTTACCCAACAGCATCACGTTTATGGGAAGTGGTGGATAAACATAAAGTCAACATTTTATACACTGCGCCAACAGCCATCCGTTCATTAATGAGCTTTGGTGAAGAACCCTTACAAGGAGCGGACCTGAGCTCGCTGAGGGTATTAGGTTCCGTTGGAGAGCCTATTAACGAGGAAGCATGGCATTGGTTCGATGAGAAAATTGGTAAAGGGCAGAGCCCTATTGTAGATACCTGGTGGCAGACTGAAACTGGGGGTATCATGATTTCGCCTATTGCGTTCGTTACGCCAACCAAGCCAAGTTATGCCACTTTACCTTTGCCGGGTGTACAGCCCGTGCTGGTAGATGAGCAGGGCAAAGAAATTGAAGGCAATGGGGTTAGTGGTAACCTGTGTATTAAATTTCCATGGCCGGGTATGTTGCGCACTTTGTATAAAGACCATGAGCGCTGCAAACTCACTTATTTCTCCACCTATGAGAATCTGTATTTTACAGGTGATGGCTGCACGCGTGATGAAGATGGCTATTATAAAATTACCGGCAGGGTAGATGATGTCATCAACGTATCAGGACATAGAATTGGCACTGCAGAAGTTGAAAATGCCATTAATATGCATGCCGGGGTAGTAGAAAGTGCTGTGGTAGGCTATCCACATGATGTAAAAGGACAGGGGATTTTTGCCTTTGTCATTTACCCAAATACACATGGTGATGATGACCTTACCCGTAAAGATATTTTACAAACGGTAACCCGTGTAATTGGTGCCATTGCCAAGCCAGATAAGATTTTATTTGTATCAGGATTGCCTAAAACACGGTCTGGAAAAATTATGCGACGCATTTTAAGGAAGATTGCTGAAGGTGATGTTTCTAATTTAGGTGACATCAGTACGCTGCTGGACCCAGGCGTGGTAGAAGAGATTATTGGCAGTGCAAAAAAACTTTAATCAAACAATCTTAATGTTGTGGTGTTATTATAGTAATCAATAGAGTTATTTATTAAAAGAGCACATCATGGATAAGTTAGAATTAAAAGGTCAATGGAACGAGCTAAAAGGTAAAGTTAAGCAAGCTTATGGCGACTTTACTGATGATGATTTGAAATATGAAGAGGGAAAAGATGATGAATTGTACGGTAAAATTCAACAAAAAACCGGCAAAACCAGAGAAGAAGTAGTAGACTGGTTGAAATCTCTTTAAAATGACATGTAAACCTGCAAAGGCTACCATAAAGAATGTTGATTGTTGTTTTTAGTCAGATGTTTTAAGGTGCATAATAACAATACTGATCCTAATGAACAAGATTAACCACTGAAGATGAAAAGGTCCGGAATTTATTCCGGACCTTTTTTTATTTATACAATAAGCTTAGCTATTTTAGCAATTAAGCGCTAGTATTCTCACGCTTAACATTTGATATTTCACATACTAACCTTATAAATTTTAGCACTTAACCTGTAGCATTTTTACCCTTAAACTCAAGTATTTTACAGACTAAAATCTAATAATCTAGCACTTAATCTCTGGTAAAACAATGTTTTACCTGTGTTATTTTAAATAAAACACAGGTAAAACCTAATGTTAATAACCGAAGATCTGCTCCAGTGTCAATGTTTTAACGGCACCAAATTTTTGCATATCTTCCAGTTTCACTTTATTTTTAGAACCCACAATGCAATAAGTATAAGGTTTACCAGAAACATGCTGTTGGTGAAAATCTTTAATTGCCGCAAAATCTAACCCTTTTAAACTACTGTAAGTGTCAATTCTTGAATCATGGTCAATACCAAGTTTCTGATCAGCAAAATAGGTGTTAATGATATCGTGTTTAGTGATACGGCCAATTTCAATCGCATTGATAGAATTGCTTTTAGCACCTTCAAAAGACTTGTCAAACTGAGGTAAGTCCGTTAACAGCTCATTCATGCCATTCACTGCGTCAGTCATTTTATCTGCCTGGCTACCAATATAAGACATCATGGTAAATTCTTTATCTTTACGGTCAGGGGCAAAATAGTTGGCCCAGGTAGAGTAGGCTAAAGCTTTAGACTCTCTTAAAGTCTGAAAAACAACAGAGCCCATGCCACCACCAAAATAGCTGTTAAACAAATTAACATTGGCAGCCATTGCAGGGTTATAAACTCCATCATTGCGTACCCATCTAATTTCCGACTGCACCATGTCGTAATCGGCAAAAAGCACCTGGTTAGTCTCATTTTTTGTATATTTAAATACAGTAGCAGGGGCAGCAGTTGTAAAAGCGGTAGGCAAAATATGAATCTTTGCAAGTTCAGCAGTAAAATCGGCAACTGGCTTCGGACCATAATATGTTACCGAATGTTCATAATTGTTGATGTTGTGCAAAATATACATCAACTCTTTAGAAGTCATTTTGTTAACTTCCTCATTCGACAATACATTATTAGTGGGGTTGAGGTCGCCATATTGTGCATAAGCCACTAATCCGTTTAAAATTGCCCCTTTATTTAGCTTGGTATTCTTGCGACCTTTTAAGATAGTGCTTTTAAGTTCTGTTAAAGCCTCTTCATTAGCTTTGCAATTGGTGAAAACATGCTCCACTAATTTCACCGCTTTATCAAAGTTTTCCTGCAGACCAGAAATATTGATGGTCACTAACTCATTGCTCACCCTCATATTGTAGGAGCAGGCAATGTTATAGAATTGCTTGCTGATTTCCTCGGCAGAATATTTATCAGTGCTCAGGAAGTTAAGGTATTGCGCAGCATAAGGG
>NZ_JAZQPU010000062.1:0-45052 GCF_045628745.1 Pedobacter sp. | reverse complement strand
TAATATGTAGAATTGTTTTTGACCAAATGTAATAGAAGATATAAATGATCTTAAAGAGAGAAAATTTAAAAAGTATAGATGCTGCACAGGTTATTGTGCCGAATGAAGCAATATTTGAACTTCCAGAAAAGGTACTTCAGTTTGGAACAGGCGTTTTGTTGCGCGGCCTTCCAGATTTTTTTATAGATAAAGCCAATAGAAACGGTGTTTTTAATGGCCGTGTGGTGGTGGTAAAATCAACCAGTAATGGTGGAACAAGTGAGTTTGACGAACAGGATAATTTATATACCCTTTGCATCAGAGGGATTGAAAATGGAAAATCAGTTGAAGAGAATATCATTTCTTCGGCCATCAGCAGGGTGGTTACGGCAGATAAAGAATGGAATGCTATTCTTGAGTTTGCTCAGAGTCCTGATTTTCAGGTTGTCATTTCTAATACAACGGAAGTTGGCATTGCCTATGTGGAAGAATCCATTACGCAACAGCCACCGGCATCCTTTCCGGCAAAATTACTTGCTGTACTTTTTGAAAGGTTTAAAAAATATGAAGGTAGTACTGAGGGTGCTTTAGTGGTGATCCCTACAGAACTGGTACCCGATAACGGTAAAAAATTAGCATCTATAGTTCAGGACTTAGCTGCATTTAACCAATTAGGCGAAGCTTTCAATAGCTGGATGACCGCTAATGTAGAATTTTGCAATTCTTTGGTTGACCGAATTGTTCCTGGAAAACCTGACCAGGCAACGCTGACAGCACTGGAAACTGAACTGGGTTACAGTGATAATTTATTGGCCATGGTAGAACCTTATTCATTATGGGCTATTGAAGGAAGTGAAAAAGCAGCATCCATTTTGTCTTTTAGTCAAACTGACCCGGGTGTAGTCATTACCAATGATATTCAACGTTTCAGAGAGCTTAAAGTTAGGTTGCTGAATGGCACACATACTTTAAGCTGTGGTATTGCAGTACTTTCTGCTATCGACACCGTGAAAAACGGCATGAAGGACGAAAATCTAAAAACCTATATTCAGCGATTAATGGAGCAGGAAATTGGCCCTGCTATTCCTTATGAAATCAACGAGGCAGATACCCAGGCCTTTGCAAAAGTGGTAACAGACCGTTTTGCTAATCCATATATTGAACACCTGTGGATCAACATTACAGTGCAATATACCATGAAAATGAAGATCAGGATTTTGCCTGTGTTGGAAAATTACTTCAAAATTAACCACACCATTCCTGCTTATATGGCCTTTGGTTTCGCCGCTTTTCTTGCTTTCATGAAATCGGAAGAAAGGGATGGAAAGTACTTTGGAAATTATGGCGGTGTCGAATATCCTATTAATGACGACAGTGCAGCCTATTTTCACGAAAAGCAAGTAGTAGCAACGTCAGAAGAAAGTTACATTCGTCAAATAATGAAAGATTCTGCCTTTTGGGGCCTAGATCTGCAATCTTTAACAGGATTTACCGAACAGGTGACAAAATATTACCTAGAGATAAAAGAAACAAGCATAAAACAAGCAATATCTGCGTTTTTATTGTAAATTCAGCCTAGAATCATGAAATACAACATTTTAAAAGTTCATCCTGGCGACAATGTTATTGTTGCATTGAGTGATCTCTCTAAAGGAGAAGTTCTTAATTTTGAGGAAGAAACCTATGTATTACAAGATAAAATCCTTGCAAAACACAAATTTACGATGGTAGATTTGGGGGAAGGTGATAAGATTATCATGTACGGCGTTTTAGTTGGCAAGACTAAAACAGCAATTCCCAAAGGATCTTTAATTACAACGGAAAATATTGTCCATGCGTCAACAGATTTTGACCTTGGTACAGAGAAAATTGGTTGGACTGCTCCGGATATCACTGCATGGAAAGATAAAACATTTAATGGTTTTCACCGTCCTGATGGGCAGGTAGGAACAGCTAACTATTGGTTGGTGATCCCTATGGTATTCTGTGAAAACAGAAATGTAGAAGTGCTGCAGGAAGCCTTGTTGAATAACCTGGGTTATGGCAGAAATGAAACTTACCAATCGCAGGCCCGGGAATTAATGTCGCTTTATGAAAATGGTGCTTCTATTGACCAGATTTTAAATGCACAAGTTACCCATACGGAGAACAGGAAGAAAGAAAATAAGCTGTTCCCAAACCTGGATGGCATAAAGTTCTTATCACATACCGGTGGTTGTGGTGGCACGCGCCAGGATTCAGAAACATTATGCGGCTTAATTGCAGGTTATATTACCCACCCCAATGTGGCAGGGGCAACCATTTTAAGTTTAGGCTGCCAGAATGCACAGGTAAGCATCTTAACAGAAGAAATTAACAAAAGAGATCCTGCTTTTGCCAAGCCTTTATATGTATTAGATCAACAAACCATTGGTAAGGAAGCAGACATGCTTTCTTTGGCAATTAAACAAACATTTGCCGGCTTAATGGCGGCTAATTGCAATGCAAGAAAACCAGCTCCATTGAGTAAATTATGTATTGGTTTGGAGTGTGGTGGTTCTGATGGGTTTTCAGGTATTTCTGCCAACCCCGCAATAGGTTATACGTCAGACTTATTAGTGGCCTTAGGTGGCTCTGTAATTCTTGCTGAATTTCCAGAATTATGTGGTGTAGAACAAAACCTGACTAACCGTTGTGTAGACGATAAAGATGCAGCAAGATTTGTGGATTTAATGCGTACTTACAGCAACAGGGCTACAGCAGCAGGTTCAGGTTTCGATAAAAATCCATCACCTGGAAATATCAAAGATGGCTTAATTACCGATGCAATCAAATCTGCAGGTGCTGCCAAAAAAGGAGGCACATCGCCTGTTGTTGCCGTTTTAGATTATCCAGAAAAAGTAACTAAACCGGGCTTAAACCTTTTATGTACACCGGGGAATGATGTGGAGTCTACCACTGCTGAAGTAGGTTCGGGTGCCAACGTGGTATTATTTACCACAGGTCTGGGTACGCCAACAGGAAATCCTATTGCTCCGGTCGTTAAAATATCTAGCAATACGGTGCTCTTTAATAAAATGAATGACATTATTGACATTGACACAGGTTCGATCATCGCTAAAACAGAAACCATTCAGGAAGCCGGAGAGCGGATCTTAAACTATGTGATAGAAGTAGCCAGCGGAAACATTCAGGTTAAAGCGGTTAAACATATACAAGACGACTTTATTCCATGGAAACGTGGAGTATCATTATAATTTAACAATAAAAATAATACACAAATGAAGGATATGAAAGTATTACATGCGGTACATCCGGATGATTTTAAAGCTTACAATACCGAAAAAATCAGGTCACAATTTTTGTTAGCTAATTTAAAAGAAGCAGACAAAGGAAATTATGCCTATACACATTACGACAGAATGATCATTGGTTTAGTTCATCCTGTTACCACTACTGTTACTTTAGAAAATTTCTCTAACCTGCGTGCTGAATTCTTTTTGGAAAGAAGAGAAGTAGGGATCATCAATGTTGGTGGAGCAGGAGTTATTGAAGCTGATGGGACAGCTTATACGGTTAATAAATTAGATGCTTTATATATTGGTAAAGGGGTTAAAGAAGTAAACTTTAAAAGCGTTGATGCTAACCAGCCAGCGGTTTTTTACCTTTTATCTACGCCAGCACATACCAACCACCCCACAACTTTATTAGAGCGTAAAGATGCTTTCTCTGCCGTATTGGGGAGTTTAGATACAGCTAACGAACGCAGAATCATCAGGTATATCCATAAAGATGGTATTCAAAGTTGCCAATTGGTAATGGGCTTAACCATTTTAGCGAATGGTAGTGTTTGGAACACCATGCCAGCGCATGTACACGACAGAAGAATGGAGGCATATTTCTATTTTGACGTAGAAGAAGATCAGCGTGTATTCCATTTTATGGGCGAAGCACAAGAAACAAGACATATTTTAATGGGTAACCATGATGCTGTAGTTTCTCCACCATGGAGCATTCACTCTGGTGCGGGAACTAAAAATTACAGTTTTATTTGGGGTATGGGTGGCGAGAATCTGGATTATGCAGATATGGATCCTGTTTTAATTCAAGATATACGATAATGGAAAATTTATTCTCATTGAAAGATAAGGTTATTATTGTAACCGGTGGTACAGGTATTTTAGGTGGTGCATTTGTCAATGCCGTTGTAGAAGCAGGTGGTAAAGTGGGTATTTTAGGCAGAAATGCTGAGGTTGCCAATGAGCGTGCTGATGCTATTAACCAGGCAGGTGGCGAGGCTATTGCTTTAGTGGCAGATGTGATGGATGAAAATCAACTCATCAAATGCCGCGAGCAAATTCTTGAAAAGTTTGGCCGTATTGATGGCTTGGTGAACGCCGCTGGGGGTAACCAACCAGAAGGGGTGATTAATCCTGATCAGGATATATTCAAAATGAACCTTGATGGAATGAAAAAAGTAATGGACCTGAACTTATGGGGTACCATTATTCCTACACAAGTATTTGGAGAGGCTATTGCTGCTACCGGTAAAGGAAGCATTGTGAATATCTCTTCCATGAACTCTAAAAGAGCAATATCTAAAGTTTTAGGCTATAACATGGGTAAAGCAGGAGTTGATTATTATAACCAATGGTTTGCTGTAGAATTGGCTAACCGTTATGGGGATAAAATCAGAATGAATGCTATTGCACCGGGCTTTTTCTTAACAGAACAAAACCGCAATTTACTTACTGTTGCTGATGGTGGTTATACTGACCGCGGAGGCATGGTGATTAAACAAACGCCGTTTAAGCGTTTTGGTGATCCTGATGAATTGAAAGGTGCTATCGTTTATTTATTGAGTGATGCTTCAAAATTTGTAACAGGAGCTATGATTTGTATTGATGGTGGTTTCTCTGTTTACGGGGGTGTTTAACAATATAATATAATTGAAGTGAAAAAATTCATCGACGAAAATTTCTTATTGAATAATAAAACGGCAGAAGTCCTTTATCATCAATATGCCAAAGACATGCCTATTATAGATTATCACTGTCACTTGCCTCCGGATCAAATTGCCGAAGACAGGAACTTTGAGAACCTTACGCAGGTATGGCTTTATGGAGATCACTACAAATGGCGCGCTATGCGCGCCAATGGTATTCCTGAAGAATATATTACAGGAAATAAAAGCGATTGGGAGAAGTTTGAAAAATGGGCGGAAACTGTCCCTTATACGCTTCGTAACCCTCTTTACCACTGGACACACTTAGAGTTGCAAAGGTATTTTGATGTATATGACATCCTTTCTCCTGCTACGGCAAGAAAGATCTATGATGAGTGTACAGCAAAACTTCAAACACCGGAATATTCAGTACGTAATTTATTACGTAAAATGAAGGTCGTTGTTGTGGCTACAACAGATGATCCTATAGATAACCTGGCTTACCATCAGCAAATTAAAGCTGAAGGTATAGACCTGAAAATATTACCTGCTTTTAGACCTGATAAAGCCATGCATGCTGATGATTTGCCTGCACTGGTTTCTTATATTTGCAAACTGGAAGAAGTAGCTGCAATGCCTGTTACTGACTTCAATTCTTATTTAGCAGCTTTAAAAAGCAGACATGATTACTTTGCAGTGAATGGCTGTTTGGTTTCTGATCATGGATTGGAGCAGATGTATGCAGAAAACTATACCGATGAAGAGGTAGAACAGATCTTTTTGAAGATCATGGCTGCACAACCTTTATCGGCATCAGAAATTCTTCAATTTAAATCTGCCATGCTTTATCATTTTGCTGTTTGGGATCATGAAAAAGGCTGGGTACAACAATACCATTTAGGTGCTTTAAGGAATAACAATTCACGCTTATTGCAAAGTCTTGGCCCGGATACAGGCTGGGATTCTATTGGTGATTTTCAACAAGGACCAATGCTATCGAAATTCTTCAACAGGTTGGATTCTAGTGATCAATTGACGAAAACTATTCTCTACAACTTAAACCCTGCAGACAATGAGCTGATGGCTACCATGATTGGAAATTACAATGATGGTTCTATTGCCGGAAAAATGCAGTATGGTTCCTCGTGGTGGTTCCTTGATCAGAAAGATGGCATGATCCGCCAGATGAATGCACTTTCTAACATGGGCTTATTAAGCAAGTTTGTGGGCATGTTAACGGATTCTCGAAGCTTCCTTTCTTTTCCGCGTCATGAATATTTCAGAAGGTTACTTTGTAATTTACTGGGCGAAGATGTTGAAAATGGCGAGTTGCCAGAAGACATTGAATGGTTAGGCAAAGTGGTTAAGGATATCTGTTTTAACAATGCTAAAGAATACTTCAAATTTTAAAATGGGCAAAGTATTAAACTTCGGCGAGTTGCTATTGAGAATTTGTCCTGATCCTGAAGGAAATTGGTTAAAGGTAAATAACCTGCCTTTTTTTGTTGGTGGGGCAGAATTAAATGTAGCAACCGCATTGTCACTTTGGGGCATTCCATCGGCCTACATGACTTCCTTGCCTAGAAATTTCCTTGCCGAGCAATTGGTAGCTTATGTGAATGAATTGGGTATTGATACTTCTAAAATTGAATACCAGGGAGAACGCATAGGGCTGTATTATTTGCACAAAGGCAAGGACATGAAAAATGCTGGCGTCATCTACGACAGAAGCAATTCTTCATTTGCAACCTTAGCCACAGGCGTAGTGAATTGGGATGAAGCTTTTAAAGATATTTCCTGGTTCCATTTCAGTGCCATTTGTCCGGCTTTAAGTCAGCTGACAGTTGACCTTTGTGAAGAAGCTTTAATTGAAGCATCGAAAAGAAATATCACCATCTCTATTGACTTAAACTTCAGGGAGAAACTCTGGAAATATGGCAAAGCGCCGATTGATGTTTTACCCTCGCTGGTTAAATATTGTGATGTGGTGATGGGCAATGTTTGGGCTGCTGAAAAGATGCTCGGCATCACTGTAGACGAAGATTTAGTGGATAATGATGACAAGGCACAATACCTGCAACAGGCAGAACGCAGCTCAAAGCTGATCCAGGAGCAATTCCCTAAGTGTAAGGCTGTGGCCAATACTTTCCGTTTTGATCATGGCCAGGGTGTGAGGTATTATTCATGCCTTTATACTGACCAGCAGTTATATGTATCAAAACAATACATGGCGGAAAAAATATTAGATAAAGTGGGTAGTGGCGACTGCTATATGGCGGGCTTAATTTATGGCTTTTATCAAAAACAGCAAGTACAGGAGATCCTTGATTTTGCTACTGCGGCGGCATTTTCAAAGCTGTTTATTGCCAGTGATGCCACGACATTGAAACCAGAAGAGATTAAAGAAATTGTAATAAAATATGAAAACTAAAGAGAGTTCTTTAAAAGCGATAACCGATCAGGGCTTATTACCATTGTTCTTTTATGAAGATGCACAAGTAAGTCTGGACTTGATCAGAACACTGTACAAGTCTGGAATTCGCGTACTAGAATATACCAACAGGGGCAAAGAAGCCTATGAAAATTTCAAGTTCCTGGTAAAGGCAGTTGAAGCAGAAATGAAAGACCTTCATTTAGGAATTGGGACTATAAAAAATACAGAAGAAGCACAAGCATTTATTGAAGCAGGTGCACATTTTATCGTTTGTCCGGTGGTTGATCCGGCAGTAGGAAAAATTGTACACGATGCAGGTTTGTTATGGATTCCAGGGTGTTTTACGCCAACAGAAATCAATACGGCACACCAGCTGCAGGCAGGTATCATTAAGTTGTTTCCGGCAAATATGCTTGGCCCCGCTTATTTATCTTCGATTAAAGAATTATTCCCTGGACAGCTTTTTATACCTACAGGAGGTGTAGAAATTGAGCAGGAGAACATGACAAAATGGTTTAAGTCTGGTGTTTGTGCTGTTGGGATGGGTAGTAAACTGATCAGCAAAAGCATTATGGAGACCAAAAATTACGAAGAACTAACTGTGCTAACTCAAAAAACTATTGATATGGTGAAAATTTCCAGGTAATACCAACGAATTAATATCATAACCAAAAACTAAATATAAATGAACGAGACCAAAATCACAAAATACCGCTGGACCATCTGTGCCCTGTTGTTTTTTGCTACTACCGTTAATTACCTTGACAGACAGGTATTAAGCCTTTTACATACACAGCTTGCTGAAGAATTTAACTGGACAAATACTGATTATGCAAACATTACGGCTGCATTTCAATTTGTGTATGCGCTATCTATGCTTTTTGCAGGCCGTATAGTAGATAAATTAGGCACTAAATGGGGTTATGCCGTTGCCATTATTTTATGGTCTGTAGGGGCTATTCTACACGCTAAGGCTATCCCAATGGGCCATGGCCTGGTTAATATTTTAGGTATTGTAGGCATTAGCGGGGTTTCTTTCTCCGTGATTGGATTTATATTTTCCCGCGCCATACTCGCTATTGGCGAATCGGGAAACTTTCCTGCAGCGATTAAAGCTACTGCAGAGTATTTCCCTAAAAAAGAACGTTCACTTGCCACAGGTATTTTCAATTCAGGAGCAAATGTGGGTGCTGTATTGGCACCATTAACAGTGCCATGGATAGCCTTGAAATATGGATGGGAAGCTGCCTTCATTATTATCGGTGCTGTAGGTTTTCTATGGCTGATTTTGTGGTTTATCTTTTATGAGATTCCAGCAAAACAAAAACGTTTATCGGACGCTGAACGTGCCTACATTTTAAGTGATGCTGAAGGTGTTGAGCCTATCACCACTGATCCAGCACCAAATATTGAAAAAGTATCTTGGGTACAACTTTTTAAATATAGACAAACCTGGGCTTTTACCTTTGGTAAATTTATGACTGATGGTGTATGGTGGTTTTTCTTGTTTTGGCTGCCGTCTTATTTAAATGTACAATACGGAATGGATAATACCGCAATTATGCTTCCCCTGGCTGTTTTATACAGTATGACGATGATTGGTAGTGTTGGTGGCGGTTGGTTCCCTATGTATTTCATGAAAAGAGGTTATACCGCGTATGATGGTAGAATGAAGGCCATGTTCATTATTGCGCTATTTCCTTTATTAGTGCTTCTGGCACAGCCTTTAGGACATTATACTTTCTGGATACCAGTTATTTTGATTGGTATTGGTGCTTCTGCTCACCAGGCATGGTCGGCTAATATTTTCACCACTGTATCTGATATGTTTCCTCAAAAAGCAATTGGATCTGTAATCGGAATTGGTGGCATGGCAGGTGGTATTGGTGGCGTTGTGATTTCAAAATTGGGTGGTGCATTATTTGATTATTACAAAGAACAAGGACACATCCAAACTGGTTATACCATTATGTTTGCTATTTGTGCTGTGGCTTATTTAGTAGCATGGGTAGTGATGAAATCTTTGGTACCTAAATACAGACCCATTACCGATTTATAAGACCTTTACACGACCGAGACGTAAACCACTTTAAAATTAAACCAATGAATTTTCAAGAACAGCTCAATTCTATTTTTGTTGAAGAGCATGAAATCCCCGAAGCCTTTAGGTTGGACGGTGAACTACACCAACAGGAATACCTCAGCAATGGGGTTATGCATCCCTGGACTGGTGCCGTCCATACCGTAGTTTCACCAATTTGTATCAAAACCCCACAAGGTTTAGAACGTAAGGTTATCGGCACTTACCCATTATGTGATGAAAAGGAGGCTATGGAGGCCCTTGATGCAGCGGTTGCTGCTTACGACAACGGCCGGGGTGAGTGGCCAACCATGAGTGTGGCCAATAGAATCAATCACGTGGAGAACTTTACACATCGGATTATTGAGAAAAAAGCCGAAGTGGTGAAATTGTTGATGTGGGAAATAGGTAAATCCTATGCTGATTCTGTGAAAGAATTTGATAGAACTGTTGAGTACATCTATGCTACTATTGATGCCCTAAAAGATTTGGATCGTCAATCGTCGACATTCATTATTGAACAAGGTATTGTGGCACAGGTTAGACGTTCACCACTAGGGGTTGTTTTATGTATGGGGCCATTCAATTACCCATTGAATGAAACCTTTACCACTTTGATCCCAGCCTTGATTATGGGGAATACCCTGTTATTTAAACCACCTAAGCACGGTACGCTTTTGCATTACCCCTTATTAGAAGCTTTTAGAGATTGTTTCCCTAAGGGAGTAGTCAATACCATTTATGGCAGAGGCAACAAAATTATTCCTGGAATTATGAAATCAGGAAAAGTTAATGTGTTGACGTTAATTGGCTCAAGTAAAGTCGCGAATGAACTAAAGAAATTGCACCCTAAAGTTAACAGACTGCGTGCGATTTTAGGTTTAGATGCTAAAAATGCGGCGATCATTACGGCAAAGGCTGACCTTAAATTAGCAGTACAGGAAACCGTTTTGGGCGCTTTGTCTTTTAACGGACAACGTTGTACGGCATTAAAAATTATTTTTGTTCATAGGTCTTTAGCAGATCAGTTCCTGAAAGATTTGTCGGCAGCTGTGGCTCAATTGAAGTTTGGTATGCCTTGGGTAGAGGGTGTTTCTTTAACCCCACTTCCTGAATTGCAAAAACCAGCTTATTTAAAAGAATGTATTGACGATGCCATCAGTCATGGTGCGCATATAGTCAACGAAAATGGTGGTGCTACCAATGAGTCTTTTGTTTATCCGGCTATTGTATATCCTGTTAATAAAGACATGAAACTTTATACCGAAGAGCAATTTGGACCATTAATTCCTGTGGTTCCTTTTGATGATTTAGAAGAAGCAATTGAATACCTCATTGAATCTACCCACGGACAACAAGTGAGTATTTTTAGTAATGACGACCAGGAAATTGCCTCCCTTATTGATCCTTTGGTTAACCAGGTGAGCAGGGTAAATATCAATTGTCAATGTCAGCGTGGACCAGATGTTTTTCCTTTTACAGGTAGAAAAGATAGTGCCGAGGGAACTTTATCTGTTGTAGATGCGCTAAGGTCATTCTCTATCCGATCGTTAGTGGCTACAAAATTAAACGAGAGCAATAAGAAACTGATCAACGAAATCATCGACAGCAACAGTTCAAACTTCTTGAGTACAAAGTTTCTGTTTTAATTTTAAATTTAATCATTCAATGGGCCCTTTGGTAAATTAATTTTTTCAAAGGGCCTTTATCGTTCACCTATTATTGCTTTTTTGGTAGACCAGGGCTTTGATAAATTTGCTGTAATAGGTTTTTTTACTGATGCATTGGTATTGCGCATTCTTAAAATAGGGCGCAGTATCTATAAGTTGCTGTGCATCAACACTGGCTATTTTACTGAAAAAGGCATACATTAATTTCAATAAAAGTCCTTTCCAAAAGGCGTCTTGTTTGGGTTGATAAGAAAAGTCTGTAAATAACCAGAGTCCTCCGTCTTTTAACAAAGCATGTAATTTATTGAAGGCAATTTCTGCCTTTTCTTTACCAAAGTTATCGAACAGAAATGCTGTATGGATCACATCATAGCAATCGCTGGTGTTAAAATCTTCTACGGCGGTCTGGATAAATTCTACCTGGTGCTTTCCGGTTTTACGCTTTTTCGCCAGGTTGATCATTTCACCTGAAATCTCTAAATAGGTGATATATAGTTTCTCGGGATGGCTTTTAGCAATTTGCTCCAATATCCAGCCTGTTCCTCCGCCAGCAATTAAAACCTTACTATGTGCAGGGATCAGGTGAAGCTGTTGGATTTGAGCATTTACCTGCGATTTAAAAAAAAGCATTCTGCTCAATATATCATAAGCCTTTGCTATTTGATCATAGTTATTTACCATCGGCTTATTCATTTAAGGTGCTAGCAATAGTGCGGCGGTAATGCCACATAAAGCCTTGATCAGGATCAACCCGTCAATGATCACCAGGTAAAATAATATATTCTTTCTCTTATTCATAGAATAGGCTACCATTAAGGTGAGCACAAAAGGAATGAAGTTGAAGATAACGGCTATTGCTGGAAACTGTGCGATGGTTGTAAAGATAAGCATGGAGATCATACCTATGCATAGCATAGGTATAAGGACCTTGTAAATGGTTTTTCGCATACCCATTCTCACAACTATGGTTTTGAGTTCTTTGTTGGCATCAATGGCATAATCCTTCATGTCGAACATAATGGCATTAACGGTACAGAACATCCAGTTTTTGATGAAGAGCCAGACCCAGAATATGGTGCCGGTAACATTAATGCCTGTTTCTATTTTATGGTCTATCAGTGGAAGCAGGTTAGCCGTACAGGCCCAAACAAAACCAATGATGAGTGGTTTAAGCCAGCCGGTGTTTCTTAGGTTTAAATTAAAAAAATAAGCAGGCAGCAGTCCGTAATAGAGCAAAGCGGCGAGCAGTGGAAAAATAATGGCTAACCAAAAATAATAGGGCAGGTGTAATATTTCATGGAAGTGTGGCACAAGGATGGTTAGTAAAGCACATGCTGCAATCAACGTTAGCATTCGCTGGCTCCATACTATAAAACGCTGGTGATCTATATACCACTGTGTTCTGGGGTTGGCAGCCTTGGTTAACTTCTGCACACCCATGTAAGCGTAAGTATAATACACAATGGGGGCCACTGCAATTAGGATATAATAGGGGATGGAATTAAAAGGCAGCTGAAGTTGAACTGTGGATTCTACGGTGAGGGCTACGGCTAATAAGCCAATAAAGTAATTCCCGAAAAAGATGAATTTTACAATTCTTAGCCCCATCTGTTCGCGTTGTGTATTAATCGTAGGTTTGTTAACAAACCTACGATTATATTGTGGATTGTAAGATCCTTACAAGGTTTTGTAGGTTATTTTAAAGACAGTTTTTGTATTGCCTTCTGTTAAGGTAATGACGCTTGGGAAATCATCTGCATTGTATTCATAGGTATAACTGTAAGCTGCGGTTGCCGGGCCTTTGGTTTTGGTAAGCACATTGTTGACTGTGCAATAAAAGAGTTTATGGGGCATTTCTAAAGACATGAGCTGTGCATTCTCTACGTACTTGAACAGGCCATTTTTTTTGTCGAAGGTGAACAGGATATCTTCATCAGGATTTAGGTTGTTGGTGATGGAGTTGTTGTTTAGTGAGGCATCGTAAGCGAGGGTGAGGGAGGAAGTTAGTTGTTTATTTGGCAGGTAATACTTAATATCTTTTATTTGTTGAAGGTTATTGTATTCTAGCGTGTATTCGCCAAGAGGTGTAATAATGTTTCCTTTTTGATTGAATTGAGTCACCCTATTGACAATTTGGTTAGTTTTCCAATATTCTACAAAATAAGTCAGCCCATTAATTTCATTAAGTTGAAAACCGGTGAGTAGGTCATTTGAATAATTTATACTGCCTGTTTTCTTCGTTTGACCATCTTCAAAGACATATAGTTTACCGGTATTACCTACGTATTTAAAAGTAAGGATACCCAAGGTAGATTCAATTTTGACAGGTATTAATTTGGCTGTAGAATTTGGAGGAGTAGGGTTTTCAGGACCAGGCGTTGTAGGACCAGGCGGTGTTGGAATTGGCACTGTCACCACTGGTTTTTCAGGTTCCAGTGGAGGGTCAGCTTTACCACAGCCCTTAAATACCATTAACATTAAAAGGATTAATATACCTGCCAGATTCCTAAGTTTTTTATTCATAATGAGCGTCTTTTAATCCTTAAAAGTGGATTAATTATCCTCCAATAAAAACATAACTTACCAATTGAGTAATAGTGTGTAAAAATGTATTTACCTGCTTGATGCCAATCTCAACTTTTAAAAAGTTCTTATTGAAATAATTTACTATTTTCAGCCTCTATATAAACCCAATCGAAATTTAAAGACCAACCATCACATGAAATCTTTCTATCATCAGCAGGCATTAACCTTGAAATTACTGTTCATTCTGTTGTTTATCTTTTCAGTCACCCTATCACAGGCTGCCACAGTAGATACCGTTTCTACGTTTAGCAAGTCCATGAATAAAACCATTAAAGCCGTGGTGATCTTGCCTGCTACATACAAAGCTCAACAACGATTTTCTACTGTATATTTATTACATGGCTATGGGGGTAATTATGGAGATTATATCAACAAAATTCCGGCAATTAAAGCCTATGCAGATCAATATCAAATGATCATTGTTTGTGCTGATGGTAGCTCCAGCTGGTATTTGGATAGCCCTGTTGATGACAAATGGAAATACGACACCTATATTTCTACAGAATTGGTGAGCTATACTGACCAGCATTATAAAACCATTGCCAACAGAAATAACAGGGCCATTACTGGTTTGAGCATGGGAGGTCATGGTGCGCTTTCTGTCGCCATTAAACACCAGGATGTATTTGGTGCCGCGGGCAGCATGAGTGGCGGATTAGATTTACGCCCTTTTCCGGCAAATTGGGAAATAGCAAAAAGATTGGGTACTTATGTACAGTATCCGGAAAGATGGAACAACAATAGTGTGATGGAATTAACACCCTTGCTTTCTACACATCAGCTGGCCTTGATTATTGATTGTGGAAAAGACGATTTCTTTTATACCGTGAATAAGGCCTTCCACGAAAAATTACTCTATCAGCAAATTCCCCATGATTTTATCATCAGACCGGGAGCTCACAATTGGGCTTACTGGACAAATTCCATAGGCTACCAGCTCTTGTTTTTTAATAATTTCTTTCAGCAGAGTATCCTTAAGTAATTGGTTTTTAGTGGATTTAAGGTTGTTTAAAAATAAAAATGAATATTAGTTCTATATATTCTATATACTTTATATATTTGTGAAGATGAACAACCTGAACCCGATTAAAATTTATATGATGTCCCCATGCTGTAAAAGCAGCGCTTAGACTGTTATGGGGTGTCATATATAAAAACTTCTTCAGTCTCAAAAACCGAAGAAGTTTTTTTTTAATCAAAATTAAACCAACATGCAAAGTTTTAGAACCGAACTTGAAAATCCAATAGTAGAACAAGACATCATAGATTTAGAGAAGAAAATCCGCCTATACAGGGAGGGTGCTATCCATGATGAAAAGTTCCGAAGCTTACGTCTGGCACGCGGCATTTATGGTCAGCGCCAGCCAGGGGTTCAAATGATCCGTATCAAATTACCCTTTGGAAAGGTTACTTTCAGACAATTGCTAAAAATTGCAGATGTAGCTGATGAGTATGGAAGTGGAAACCTCCATTTAACGACCCGTCAGGATATCCAAATGCACTATGTGAGTTTAGACCGTACACCAGAATTATGGGAGCAGCTGGAACGTGAAGATGTCACCATTCGTGAGGCTTGCGGAAATACAGTGAGAAATGTAACCTCATCTCCAGATGCTGGTATCAATCCAGACGAGATTTTTGATGTAAGTCCTTATGCACATGCGGTATTTTCATATTTCTTACGCAATCCTATTTGTCAGGAGATGGGAAGAAAGATCAAGATTTCTTTCTCTGCTACGGAAAAAGATACAGCCTTCAGTTATATCCATGATTTAGGCTTCATTCCAAAAATTAATGAGCAAGGTGAACGCGGATTTAAAGTTCTTTTTGCAGGCGGTTTAGGGGCACAGCCATTTTTGGCTAATGCTGTTCATGAATTCCTTCCTGAAGATCAGCTTATTCCCTATACAGAATCTGTACTACGCGTATTTGACCGCCATGGGGAGCGTAACAATAGAAATAAAGCACGTTTAAAATATTTAGTGCAAAAGTTAGGTTTAGCAGAAGTATTACAGCTGATTGAAGAAGAGCGTACGGCAAATAAATCCAAAAGCTTTGCGGTAGACAGAGATGCTGTGCCTTTGCCAGAACCACCTGCACTGCTCAACTTTGAGGAAACAGGAGTAGAAGAAACCATCGGTTACCAGCACTGGTTGGCTACCAATGTGTTTGAGCAAAAACAACCAGGTTTTTATGGGGTCTATATAAAAGTGACCATTGGTGACATCAGGACCTTTAAAGCGCGTGAATTAGTAGAAGCTATTCATCCTTATGTAGCTGACGAACTTAGGGTAACGCCTAACCAGGGCTTATTATTGAAGTTTGTTCGCCAAGAAGCTTTGCCTTCTCTATATAAAGCCTTATTGGCTACAGGATTTGCAAAGGCTGGCTTTGACAGCTTAGCAGATGTAACTACCTGCCCGGGAACAGATACTTGTAACCTTGGGATCTCCAATAGTATGTCGCTTGCTGCTACACTAGAAGATTTGGTGTATGAAGAATATCCTAACCTGATCTTCAATAAAGACATTAAAATTAAAATCAGCGGTTGCATGAATTCATGCGGACAGCATGGTTTAGCACATATAGGTTTCCATGGCAGTTCTGTTAAAGCAAACGGAAAAGTGGTGCCTGCAGTACAGGTTTTACTGGGTGGTGGTACCGTTGGCGATGGTGTTGGAAGAGTAGCTGAAAAAGTAATCAAAACACCATCAAAGCGTGCAACAGCCGTGTTAAGAACCATTTTAGACGATTACCAGGCGAATGCCCTGGCAGAAGAAAATTTCCACGGTTATTATGATCGCCTTGGTAAGGATTATTTCTACCAGTTATTAAAGCCTTTGGCTGATTTAACTAACCTTAAAGAAGATGAATATGTAGACTGGGGTCATGAGGAGACTTTTCAAACAGCCATTGGTGTTGGTGAATGTGCAGGAGTGATCATAGACCTTGTAGCCACCTTACTTTTAGAGGGTGAAGAAAAACTGGGCTGGGCAAAAGCTTCATTTAATGCTAAAGCCTGGTCAGATTCTATCTACCATAGCTACAGTGTAATGGTGAACACCGCAAAAGCCATGTTATTGGATAAAGGCGTGAGCAGCAGTACACAGGCGGGTGTTATCCGCGAATTTGAGAACCACTATGTTAACACAGGAGACGTAGAGCTGCAAGGCAGTTTCAATGACCTGGTATTACAGATCAATAAAAATGAACCAACAGAAGGTTTTGCCCGAGCTTATTTAAATAGTGCGGAAAGCTTTTTTAATCAAATGAAAACTAAAAGGGAGGCGGCGTTTCAATTATGATTCTAACGAACACACAACTAGGGTTTAAAGAACCCAAAATCACATTAGTAGGTGCTGGTCCTGGTGACCCAGAATTAATTACACTAAAAGGTGCTAATGCCTTGAAAACTGCAGACGTCATTTTATATGATGCCCTTGTAAATGAAGCTTTGCTGACTTACGCTAGTCCGACGGCCATTAAAATTTATGTAGGCAAAAGATCTGGTGCACATTCTTATTCGCAGGAAGCTGTTAACAAATTAATGGTAGACTATGCTTTAAATTATGGACATGTGGTTCGCCTGAAAGGTGGCGATCCTTTTGTTTTCGGCAGAGGTTACGAAGAAGTTGACTTTGCCCTGAACTATAATATTCCTACGCAGGTTATTCCAGGTTTATCGAGTTCTATCTCTGTTCCGGGTTTACAGCAAATTCCGGTAACACACCGAGGATTGAGCGAAAGTTTTTGGGTTGTTACCGGTACAACAGCTTCTGGAGAAATGTCTAACGACCTTTATGAAGCTGTGAGAACAAAAGCAACGGTAGTAGTTTTAATGGGATTAGGGAAATTGGCGGAGATAGTGAAACTGTTTCAAAATGAAGGTAAATACAAACTTCCTGTAGCGGCTATTCAAAGTGGCTCTACAGAAGATGAGAAAATTGCAGTGGGTATTGTGGATACCATTGAGGAGCTGGTGATTGAAAAAAACATCCAGGCACCTGCGCTGCTTATTTTTGGTGAAGTGGTATCTTTACATCCGTCCTTCCAACCCATAAAGAATTTTTACAGAACTTTACAAGAAGAACAATAATAGAATTTGGAAGGCAATGAATTATTTCCGGTATTTATAAAGCTACATACACTGCATACTTTAGTAGTGGGTGGCGGGCTAGTGGGTTTAGAAAAGATCAATACTTTATTAACGAACAGCCCCTCTGCAAGGCTGACCATTGTGGCCTTGCAGGTAGATCCAGAAATAAGGGCTATGGCTGAGACCTATAGTAACGTGGTTATTTATGAAAGAGCCT
Organism: Pedobacter sp.; assembly: GCF_045628745.1. Lineage (GTDB taxonomy): Bacteria > Bacteroidota > Bacteroidia > Sphingobacteriales > Sphingobacteriaceae > Pedobacter. The sequence continues at coordinate 27,066 of NZ_JAZQPU010000062.1, read as the reverse complement.
TTTGTGAAGAAGATCTCACTGAAGTAGAGCTGGTGGTTGCGGCCACTAACAACCAGGAGCTGAACCAACAGATCAGGGTAGCGGCGAAAAAGAGGAGACTGCTGGTCAATTTTGCTGATAAACCTGATCTGTGTGATTTCTATTTGGGATCAGTAGTGAAGAAAGGCGACCTGAAAATTGCCATCTCCACCAATGGAAAGTCACCTACCATTGCTAAAAGGTTAAAAGAAATTTTAAATGAAAGTCTGCCGCAAGAATTAGATACCACACTCCAGCAGATGGCTGCACTAAGAAACCGACTGGAAGGTAATTTTACAGATAAGGTAAAGAAGTTAAATCAAGTAACTTCTTTACTAGTGGAAGAACAACCAGATTTTGCAAAACATGACCATAAAAAGTGGCTGATTGCGAATATCCTTATTTTGTCGCTTGCAATTGCGCTGGCAGTAATTATATTTAAATCATGAAAACCCAATTAACTGAAATAGCAGCCATCATCAAGGATCTTGCACCTGTTGATGTTTTGCGCTATTTTACATCGCAATATCCGGGTTTGGTTACCTTTTCCACCAGCTTTGGCTGGGAAGATCAGGTGGTAACAGACTTGATCTTTAAAAATGATGTTCCTATAGAGGTTTTTACGCTGGAAACAGGAAGATTGTTTCCAGAAACCTATTATGTTTGGAACCGCACGCTGGAGATTTACCAAAAGCCAATCCATGCTTATTTTCCGCAAACAGCGTCCGTACAGGCGATGGTCAATGCAAAAGGTCCGAGTAGCTTTTATGAATCTGTAGAAAACCGGAAAGAGTGCTGCCACATTAGAAAAATAGAGCCTTTAAAGCGTGCTTTACAAGGTAAAAAGATATGGGTAACAGGCATTCGTGCAGAACAGTCTGTGAATCGTCATGACATGACTAACCTGGAATGGGATGAACAAAACCAATTGCTAAAGTATCATCCTTTATTCGACTGGAGCCTGGAGCAGGTTAAAGTATATATCAAAGAAAATAACGTCGTTTACAACACCCTCCATGATAAAGGATTTCCAAGTATCGGTTGTGCCCCTTGTACCCGTGCAGTTGCACCAGGAGAAGATTTCAGGGCCGGCAGGTGGTGGTGGGAAGACCAATCAAAAAAGGAATGTGGCTTACATGCCACTCAATAATATTAGAACATGAGTAAGGATAATTTAGATTATTTAGATGAGTTAGAAGCGGAGGCCATTCACATTTTACGTGAAGTGGCTGGTCAGTTTGAAAAACCTGCTTTATTATTTTCTGGAGGTAAGGATTCTATAACCCTGGTGAGGCTGGCAGAAAAAGCTTTCAGGCCAGGGAAATTCCCTTTCCCACTAGTACATATCGATACAGGACATAACTTTCCTGAAACTATTGAATTCCGCGATAAAATGGTGGAACGTATTGGGGAGAAACTAATTGTAGGCTATGTACAGGAATCCATTGACCAGGGGAAAGCCATTGAACAAAAGGGCAAAAATGCCAGTCGTAATTCCCTGCAAACAGTAACGCTTTTAGATACAATTGCTAAATATGGCTTTGACGCTTGTATTGGTGGAGCCAGAAGAGATGAGGAAAAAGCCAGAGCCAAGGAAAGAATATTTTCTGTACGTGATGAATTTGGTCAATGGGATCCTAAACGCCAAAGACCTGAATTATGGAATATCTATAACGGCAAAATCCATAAGGGAGAAAATGTGCGTGTTTTTCCAATCAGCAACTGGACGGAGCTTGATGTATGGAATTACATCAGAAGAGAAAAGATGGAGCTGCCTTCGATATATTTTGCGCATGACAGGGATTGCATTACCCGTAACGGGCAATTGATGGCGGCATCACCATTCCTGAATATGGATCATGAGGATTTGGTAGAACGTAAAATGGTACGTTTCCGTACGGTTGGCGATATGAGCTGCACGGCAGCCATTGCTTCAGCTGCCATCGAATTAGATGACATCATCGATGAAATTAGTGAATCAAAAATTAGCGAACGCGGAGCCAGAATGGATGATAAAGTATCTGAAGCTGCTATGGAAGACCGCAAAAAAGGAGGATACTTTTAATGAATATACTTAAATTTTTTACTGCAGGTAGTGTTGATGATGGTAAAAGCACCTTAATTGGCCGCCTGTTATATGATACAGATTCTATCCTCTACGATCAACTTGAAGCCTTACAGCAATCTAACCGTAAAAATGACGATGGTTCTATTGACCTCGCTATTTTAACTGATGGTTTAAGGGCGGAAAGAGAACAGGGCATCACCATTGATGTAGCCTATAAATATTTTCAGACGGACAAACGCAAGTTTATCATTGCAGATACGCCCGGACATATTCAGTACACGCGAAATATGGTTACTGGTGCTTCTACAGCAAACCTGGCCATTATTTTAGTGGATGCCAGAAATGGTGTAGTTGAACAAACTGTTAGGCACTCTTACCTTGTTTCCCTGTTGGGCATCAATAACATTGTTGTTTGTCTGAATAAAATGGATATGGTAGATTACAGTGAAGAAGTTTACAACAATATCACTGATAAATATAAAGACCTTGCCCAGCAGCTGAATTTAAAAGAGGTCACTTTTATTCCGGTAAGTGCCTTGAAAGGAGATAACATTGTTCATTCTTCAAAACACATGGAATGGTATAAAGGGGAAAGCCTTTTAGATTTCCTTGAAAATGTAGAAGTTGATCATGGGGCAAAATCACCCTTTGCCAGGATGCCCGTTCAATGGGTTATCAGGCCACAGACAGATGAACTTCATGATTACCGTGGTTATGCAGGCAGAATCTTGAGCGGTTCTTTTAGAGTGAATGATAAAGTGACGGTTTTACCTTCAGGATACCACTCTGTAGTGGAAAGAATAGAGATTTATGACCAGACACCCGAGGAAGCACATGCAGGGATGTCTGTAACGATCCATCTAAAAGATAACATTGACATCAGCAGGGGAGATATGCTGGTTAATTCAGACCACCCGGCACAGCATTCACAATTGATTGAAGCCGATATTTGCTGGATGGATAAACGTCCGCTTGATGAAACCATCACCTACCTTATCCAACACAACAGCAAGGTCACCAAATGTAAGATCAAGGACATCGTATTTAAAGTAGACATTAATACGTTGGAGAAAAAAGAAGCCTATGATTTCTCATTGAATGAAATAGGACGGGTTATCCTTAAAACTGCAGATACTTTACCATTTGACATTTTTGAAGAGAATAAAGCCAATGGATCGGCTATATTAATTGATAGTAGAACTAATTTAACTGTAGCTGCTCTAATGTTTAGGGCGGTAGCAGACTAAGAAAATAGATATTTAAATGTTCTAATAAAAAAAGGTTAGTCGCAGATGTGGCTAACCTTTTTTTGTTTAGGCTTGCTTGATGGGTTGCGTAATTTCTCAAATTATGCCGTTATAAGATGCAGTTTGTAGATTTTATTGTTTTTTGTCGCTAAATAATTCTTACTTTATGTTGATTTTTGAAATCGGTTTAAATATGGAGATTATACACATTAGTGCAGAGTGTTATCCGGTAGCCAAAGTAGGCGGACTGGGAGATGTAGTTGGCGCTTTACCTAAATATCAAAATAAACTGGGACATATTGCTAAGGTAGTCATGCCGGCCTATGAAACCCGTTTTATGAGGGAAAATGAATTTGAAGTCGTTTATGATGGCTGGGGTAAATTAGGCTTCCAGGATTTTACAGTCAGGATCTTCAGAGAAAAAACGAATAAACTAGGGTTCGATCTATTCCTTGTACATATTGCTAATTTTACCGACCGACCACAGGTTTACGGCTATGCCGATGATACAGAACGTTTTCTTGCCTTCCAAATAGCTGTTTTAGATTGGATTGCGCAATGGCAGCACCTTCCCGATGTAGTTCATTGCCACGATCACCATACAGGGCTCATTCCTTTTATGATGTCAAATTGCATCCGTTATAGGAAATTAAGTGCTGTACCTACGGTGCTGACTATACATAATGCCCAATACCAGGGGCAATTTGGCTGGGATAAACTTCATTATATACCTTCTTTTGACACCTGGAAATCCGGACTGCTGGAATGGAATGGTGCCATTAACCCGCTAGCAGCAGCAATCAAATGTGCCTGGAGAATAAGTACGGTGTCGCCAAGTTACCTTGATGAGATCAGCTTTAAAGCCAATGGACTGGAAAATTTGCTTGCTCAAGAGCGTGGTAAGTCTGCTGGAATATTAAATGGCATTGACAATGAGGTGTGGGATCCCTCAAAGGATCAAATGCTTACCAAAAATTACAGTATAAAAACGGTAGATAATGGAAAAAAAGCAAACAAAGAGGCCTTATGTAGTGTTTTTAACCTTGATTCGACGAAACCATTATTCGCTTTTATTGGGCGCCTGGTAGGGGAAAAGGGTGCAGATTTGTTGCCTGATATCTTTTATAATACTTTACATCAGGCCCATGGAGCAATTAGTGTGCTTGTTTTAGGCTCTGGAGACCCACAGGTAGAAGGCCGTTTAGCAGCTTTAAAAGAAGTTTTCCCTGGTCATTATAACGCTTATATAGGCTATAATGAGCAATTGTCGCATCAGATTTATGCAGCTGCAGATTTTTTACTGATGCCCTCCAGGGTAGAGCCTTGTGGCTTAAACCAGCTATATGCCTTACGTTACGGCACTATACCCATCGTAAGACGCATAGGAGGATTAAAAGATACAGTCGTAGATATTGGTGATGGCGGATTTGGAATTTGCCATGATCAAACTAGTATTTGGGATGTTGAACATGCTATGGGAAGAGCAGTTCACTTTTACCATGATAAAAAATTAATTAAAGATATACGCAAGATAATGATGCAGATTGATCATTCCTGGGATAAAGCTGCACAAGAATATATAGACCTATACCAAATATAAAAAAATAGCTATGACTGAAAAAGTATTGGGAGTTATCCTTGGCGGTGGCCAGGGATCCAGATTGTCTCCACTCACGCAAACACGCTCAAAACCAGCAGTACCTATCGCTGGTAAATACCGCTTAGTGGATATACCAATATCCAATTGTTTAAATTCTGGCATCCACCGCATGTTCGTTTTGACACAATTTAACTCGGCATCATTAAATAAACACATTAAAAATACTTATCATTTCAGTCACTTTAGCGAGGCCTTTGTGGATATTCTTGCTGCGGAGCAAACGCCAGAAAACCCAACATGGTTTCAGGGTACAGCTGATGCGGTCAGACAAACCATGCACCACCTGCTTAACCATGAATTTGAGTATGTGCTCATTCTCTCTGGTGACCAGTTATACCAGATGGATTTTAATGAAATGATCAATGCACATATCGAAGGTGGCGCAGAAATTACTCTGGCTACCATCCCTGTTACGGCAAAAGATGCAACTGACTTTGGTATCTTAAAGGCGAATGAAGAACAATTGATAACCTCTTTTACAGAAAAGCCTAATGCAGAGATGTTGAAGGACTGGTCGTCAGATACAGGTGAGGCCATGCATTCCGAAGGCCGTGATTATTTGGCTTCTATGGGGATATACCTGTTCAATAAAGATTTGCTGATCAAGATTTTTGCAGAAAATGCAGATGAAAAAGACTTCGGTAAGGAAATCATTCCTCGTGTAATCCAAAGTTGTAAAGTATGTAGCTTCCAATATGAAGGCTACTGGACAGATATTGGTAACATCTCTTCTTTCTTTGAAGCTAACCTTGGCCTGACAGATGAAATTCCTAAATTCAATCTTTTTGACAGTCACCATAGTATCTTTACCCGCCCAAGGATGTTGCCGCCTTCAAAAATTCTAGGCACTACCCTTAATAAAACGGTTATTGCTGAAGGTTGTATTTTACAGGCAGAATCCATTACTCATGCCGTTATAGGTATTCGCGCAAGGCTAGGGAAAGGTACAAAAGTAGAAAATGCATACATTATGGGTAGTGATAGGTACCAGACGCTGATAGAAATTCAGGCTGAGGTAGACCGTGGCAACCCATTGATTGGTGTGGGTGAAAGGTGTTTTATCCAAAATGCTATCCTCGATAAAAATTGCAGGGTAGGTAATGACGTCACTATTGTTGGCGGGCCACACCTTGCAGACGGCGACTTTGGTACTTATGCAGTTAAAGACGGCATTGTGGTCATTAAAAAAGGCGCAACGATTGCCGACGGAACAAAAATATAGAACTTCAAACCCTTAAAAAGGATTTTCTACCTCAATATTCGGCTATAGATTGATCTGTAGCCGTTTTTTTTTAATTAATGAAGGTGCGCCCTTAAAAATACGAATACGCGTATCTTTGGGTATGCAAAAGACTTTTACTGATTTTTTGAATAGGGAAATCGTACTCAATTACCCTCCAAAAAGAATCATCTCGCTGGTTCCCTCACAAACAGAATTGTTATTTGACCTTGGTTTAAACCAGGAAATAATCGGTGTGACTAAATTTTGCATCCATCCTCATGATAAAGTTAAGGACAAAATTAAAATTGGGGGCACCAAGAAGTTAAACATGGACTTGATTCGCAGCTTGAAGCCAGATTTAATTATTGGCAATAAAGAAGAAAACGAACAGGCGCAAATAGAAGAATTGCGGGAGGAATTTCCGGTATGGATGAGTGATATTTATACGCTGGAAGATGCCAAAAAAGCAATCCAGCAAATAGGGGTGCTGATAGACCGGGAACCTGAAGCCGCTTATTTGAATCATTTGATTACGGCTGGTTTTAATGACCTGCAGACTTTGGCCTTGCAAAATAACATCAATGAAAAAGTTGCCTACCTCATCTGGCGTGAACCCTATATGTTTGTCGGTCAGCATACCTTTATCAATGATATTTTGGCTTTAAACGGACTACATAATATAGTTACAGCCTTACGTTACCCTTCTATGGAAATTGCTGCGTTGCAGGAATTTCAGCCCCTGTTGGTGTTTTTATCCTCAGAACCCTATCCTTTTAGAGACAAACATATAGAGGAGCTCAAAAAGGCCTTGCCTCATGCTGCCATAAGGTTAGTAGATGGAGAGATGTTTAGCTGGTATGGTAGCCGACTGGTCAAAGCCGTACAATATTTTTTTCAGCTTCAAAAAGAAATCAAAGCATAAAAACATAAAAACCCCTCTTGTTAAATGCCGAGGCATTTAACAAGAGGGGTTAAAAAGCATTTGCTGTTTTTCTTGAACAGCAATGCTTATCTTTTAATTGAACAGCTTTGCTATTACGATTTGCTTAGCATTGGTTTCATTTATTATTTCAACTCCGTAATGGCAGCATCAATATAAGTTAGGCTCGCCTGGTCACTTTGTTTCTGTTGTTTCAATTTCACCAAAAAGTTAGTTACAAAGGTGTTTGCACCATAAGATTTGTATTTTACACCAATGGCCTTAACAGCATCAACTCCTTTTTTTACAGCGTTAAGGTCATTTACCTTGCCTAGCATGTTCATGTAAGCAGGAATCAAGTGTATTTGTTCCTGTGTACCCAAAGAACCAAATTTATCAGTGATAAAGGCCAGTTCATTTTCAGTACCATATTTAGAATAAACATTCACCATGGCTTCAGTTAATGCTTTTCTGTTGTCTTTCTCAAAAGATTTAGCCGTTGCAATGGCATCCTGTGGTTGTTGTAGAGATAAAGCCATCAACGCGGCGCCCTGTACGGCATAAGAATCACTTTCCAATGCTTTTTTAAACAATGGAAGATCAGCAGGATTGTTTGTCGCTGCTAAAGCAGTTATCGCTTTTGCTTTAACCAACGTATTGGCATCAGCAACAGCAAGCTTTTGAATAACAGGTAAAGCAGTTTTTGCCAGTTCAGCGTTTGTCAGGTCTAGTGCCTCTAAAGAGGCTAACCTTAAGCCGTGAAACTTGTCGTTAAGTGCTGCAAGCATAATTTTTGCACCATCAGCATCTTTCTGGTTTTTAGAAGCGGCCTGAATAGATTCCAGTCTATCTACATAAAGAGGGGCATTGGCATATTGGAAAGCATATTCCTTGATAGATTTGTTGTCTGTTTTATCCACTAACAAAACTTTCTCCGCATCCACATTCACAAGGTCAGGTTTTACTGTGCTTTTGAAAGTAAAGGTTTGCTCCGCATTTTCCATGGTTACCACATGGCGTTGTTTTTTACCACCAGCATAAATTTCAATGACCATAGGTAAGGTAAAAGTACTGCCTTCCTGAGTTTGTTTCAGCGTTACCGTTTGTGTTTTTGCAGCCTCATTCCAAGCGTAGTTGATCGTTAATTTTGGATGACCAGCATTAAAATACCATTGGTTAAAGAACCAGTTTAAATCTTTTCCACTCGCTTCTTCCATGGCCAAACGCAATTGATGCGCTTCACCGGTTTTAAAAGCATTTTGTTTTAAGTAGAGGTTCAATCCCTTAAAGAACACATCATCACCTACCTCATTACGGAGCATATGTAAAATACGTCCGCCTTTTTGGTAAGAAACCAAGTCAAACACATCTTCTTTGTCGGCATAATGGAAACGGACTAAACTTTTCAGGGCATCATTTTTTGAGCCCAGGTAATTAGCCATATCCTCGTAGTTATGCTCATCAGCTACATCTTTACCATATTTGTGTGCTGACCATAAATACTCGCTATAGTTGGCAAAAGATTCGTTTACAGTTAAATTGCTCCAGCTTTCAGCGGTTACATAATCACCGAACCATTGGTGGAAAAGTTCGTGGGCAATGGTACTTTCCGCCTGGCTGAAATACTCATCCTTCATTTCTTTGGGTGTACGTTGTACATAATCACCATGCAAGGTTGCCGTTGTATTTTCCATGGCACCACTTACATAATCACGTACCACTACCTGGCTGTATTTATTCCATGGGAAATCAAGGTTAAGTTTTTCAGAGAAAAAGCTGATCATCTCTGGTGTCGTTCCAAAGATGTCTTTAGCATAAGGCGCATAGGCCGGCTCCAGGTAATAACTAACTTCTTTATCTTTCCATTTGTCTTTGGTGATTTTAAAATCACCTACCGCCATCATAAATAAATAGGGTGCATGAGGAAGGTCCATTTTCCAGGTATCTGTACGGGTACCATTGGTGTTTTTAACCTGAGTTACCAGTTTTCCATTAGAAAGTGTTACATATTTGGAAGGCACCGTCATGATGATTTCAGACGTTGTTTTCTGGTTGGTACGGTCAATGGTAGGGAACCATGCTGATGAAGCCTCAGTTTCACCCTGCGTCCATATTTGAACAGGTTTATTGGCTACTGCACTATCCGGATTGATAAAGTATAAACCTTTAGCATCGGTAATAGCGGCGCTGCCTTTAGCTTTCAGCTCCTCTGGTTTCGCTACATATTCAATATAGATTGTATAGGCTTGTCCAGGTGCATAATTCTTTCCTAACTGGATGTGAATTTGCTCCTGGTCATAAGTGTATTTTAATTTTTCAAGCACCTTGCCATTCACTAAAGCAACGTTTTTAAGATCCATCCCTTTGGCATCTAGCGTTAAGGTATCTGTGGCATAGGCGTAAGGTTTTAAGGTTACCCATTCCTTGCCAATCAGTTGTCTTTTTGCATAGTCGAACTTTACATCAAGTTTAGTATGCACTAAAGCATTAATCTTTGTTGGAGAGGCACGATAGATTTTTTCAGCCTTTACATCAGTTGCTTTCTCTTGTTGTGCCTGTACGCTGTTTACGGCGAGCACAAAGACAAGGCAGGCGTAGGCTGAATTTCTTAAAATATATTTCATTTTTATATTGAGTTTTTTTATGGAATTGAAGCTATTGATATTTAGTTTTTTATCCGTACTGATTTGAGTACTTATACTATATATAGTTACAGTTAAGCCTTAATTTTTTATATTGAATAGCTAAAAATACAGAATCTGGGGTAATATGAAAATTAAATGCTCGCTTATTTCCTTTTGTATCTTGTAAAATACAAAATATGGAAATTAAAATCTGAAGATATTCTCTTAAAATGACGATATATTTAAATAATAGTATAAAAAACAGATGATAATATTTTTGTGAACAAATTTGTTTCATAATGATTAAAAAGGATTGGTTTTTGTATATAGGGCATTGGTAATCATCGTTACCTTAATTTTTTACCTATTAAAAATTTAATACCTATGAAAAACAATTCATTATTCAAAAGCCTGTTAGCAGGTGTAGCAATTTTAGCTTTAACAACAGGATTAACATCTTGTAAGAAAAATGACGTAGACGAAACAGGATCTGCAAACTTAAAAGTGATTAACGCATCACCATCTTCTACTCCACAGGGCTTCTTTTTAGCCAACAGTACTGTGATTCAAAGTGGATTAGCCTATGGTGATACAAAAGATTACATTGCTACTAATTCAGGTAATAACCTGGAAGCACAATTTAGAAATGATGGTTCTTCAACAGTGTATGCTACCACTAAATTCGACCTTGACAAAGGAAAATACTACAGTGTATTTTTAGCTGGAGATGGACAAGCGGCAAGGGTTAAACTTTTTACAGATGATATGACTGCACCTGCAGCTGGAAAAGCAAAAATAAGGTTTATACACCTGAGTGATGCTGCTCCTGCAAGTGTAGACATCAAACGTGGATCAGGAGATAACTTAGTGGTTAACTTGCAACGCGACAATTCAAGTGACTATTTAACTGTTGACCCAGGTATTCTAAGCATTAATGTTTATGCTACAGGACAAACTACAAGCTTGGGTAGCTTTAACATCACTGCTTTCTTAGCCAATAAAATTTATACCGTTTATATTGCGGGATCTACTGCGGCAGATATCCAGGTGAAACAAATTTCACATAACTAAGGTGTAATTTACCCAAAACACATCTACCGTTTTATCAATAGAATAGGGCAGTCATTCATCAATGACTGCCCTATCTTTTTGAACTGATTTTTTTCCGGGCTAGTACCTTCGTCACCGTCCAACCAAGCAACCCCAGAGCACAACAATCCCTATCTTTTTAATAAACATGCGTAATTCTTCTCTCACAATAATTACTGCATTTTTATTTACAATATAACTTTGAACTAAACGTATAGTTTCCGAACTTAATATAACCAAATCAACAGCGGAGTCCACCTCTTTCTTCTAATCATATATAAACCTAACAAATCTCTACAGCAGCTTACTACGAGTAACCTATTAGAGCCCCCTTGTAGTATAGTCTACCTCTTTCTTATAAGATAATTAATTACTGATGATGTATGGTCAGCTGAGCAATTTGCTAAAACAGTGATTTGGAGTTGATGAATGCTTCATCACCATTCAAAACCAAATTGTATTCGCATGAAAATTAAACATTTACTTTGTACAGGTATTCCTGTGCTCTTGTTGATGGGAAATCAAGCTTTTGCACATAGCGATGTAAAGGTCAGCATCAATCCCGGTGCTGCAAGTCATTCAATTTTTCAAAACGCAACGCAACAAATCACAGTTAGTGGTACTGTATTGGATGAAAAATCCAGTCCCATGCCAGGTGTAGGTATCAAATCCGCTAAGACCGGAAGATCATCTGTGACCGATAACAATGGAAAGTTCAGCATTCAGGTTGATAGTCCGGAGGAAGTATTGACTTTTACTTCCGTAGGTTACACTACGCAGTCACGGCCTGCAGGCAGTGGTGCTACGCCTTTAAGTATTAAAATGGTTCAAGCCTCAGGAGTGGTGTTGGATGATATTGTGGTTGTAGGTTACGGTACGCGTCGTAAATCTGATTTAACAGGTTCCGTAGGTTCAGTGAGGCAGGAACAGCTGCAAGAACGACCGGCGGCATCGCTCAACCAGGCTTTATCTGGCCGTATTGCAGGGGTACAGGTCAACTCCAATTCCGGTCGCCCGGGTGGACAAACCAATGTGCGCATCAGGGGTTTCAGTTCCATCAACACCACCAACAACCCTTTATATGTTATCGATGGGGTTATTTTGCCTGTGGGTACACAAACGCAAAATTCTAACGCTATAGATTTTCTCAACCCTGGAGATATTGCCTCAGTAGAAGTATTAAAAGATGCATCTTCTATCGCTATTTACGGTGCTCGTGGTGCCAACGGGGTAATCCTGATCACCACTAAAAAGGGTACTTCTCAAGGTGGCAGGATCACTTATGATGTCGATTTCAGTGTGCCAACCATAGGACCAAACCGGCTGGAGATGCTCAATGCACAGGAATTTGTAGATATAGAAAACCTTGCCTATGAAAATGCGGCTATCTACGATCCAGCAGGATTTGCCGCAGGTAATTATGTAGATCCCCGCATCAAAAGGCTGTCTTTACCCTTGCTTTTTGATGCCAATGGCGCACCCCTTTACAATACCGATTGGTTTAAAGAGGCCACGCAAAATAAGTTATCGCAAAACCACCAGTTAGGCTTTACCGGTGGTAATGAGGAAACAACATTTGGCTTGTTCCTCAATTACAGAGATGACAATGGTTTATTGCGCAGCTCTTTCCTCAGGCGCTATTCTGGTAGATTTACCATGGAAAGCCAGCTTAAAAAATGGGTAAGGGTTGGCGGTAGTCTCAACTATACCAATCAGGAGGAGAACCTGGTAGACATTGGTACTGGTGGCTTAAATGCCGTCCGTATGATCACTGAAAGCTTTTCCTTTTTACCGGTCAAATATCCTGATGGCACCTGGGCCGACAACCAAAATTACCCTGGTGCAGAAGGTGGCTCAAACCCTGTGCATATTTTAAGCGATAGGAAGTATGGCTTACAGACACAAAATACCCTAGGAAACATTTTTGTCAATATTAACCTGATGGAAGGGTTGGAGCTCCGCAGTGTCTTAGGAGCCAATATTGTAACCCGTAACCGTACTGAATATAATGGCAGAAGTTTATATGGAATTTCTTTTGACCAGAATGGTAGGGCCGTTATTGCTGATAACAGGGAAACGTATTGGTCTTTTGAGAATTACTTTACCTATAACAAGACTTTTCAAACCGATCATGACATCAATGCTACTTTAGGGTTGTCGTGGCAGGAAACCAATATCTATGGCTTCGATGTTGCTGCAGAGAATTTCTCTACCGATTATTTTGGCACCAATAACATTGGATCGGCCAGCAGACCAATTCCCGGCACCTCCAACAGGTCAAGGTTTGCTTTTAACTCCTATTTCGGCAGGGCCAACTATACCTATAAAAACAAATATTTATTTACCTTAACTGGTCGTGCAGATGGTTCTTCTAAATTCGGTGAAAACCATAAATATGCCTTTTTCCCGTCTGGCGCCATTGCCTGGAGAGCATCTGAAGAAGACTTTTTAAAAGATCATCCTATTATTTCTAATTTAAAAGTCCGTGGTAGTTATGGTGTTACCGGTAACTCCGAAATTAACACCTATGCTTCATTATCATTATTGGGAACCGTTTATCCGGTATTGAATACTGCTTATGCAGCAATCATCGACAATACAAGGATTACTGGTGTAGGTACCAATAGGTTGGCAAACCCTGATTTGAAATGGGAAAAAACGGCACAATCAGACATAGGTGTGGAGCTTGGCTTATTTCACAACAAGATTAACCTGGAGGCTGATTATTATTACCGCAAAACAACAGATATGTTGCTTGCTGCACCTGTGCCCGCTTCCAGTGGTTATACCTCCATCACCAGAAACATAGGGAGCATGCAAAATAAGGGTTTTGAGCTGACGCTAAATACCACCAACATCAGCAATGACAACTTTACCTGGACCACCAGTTTTAACATTTCGCTGAACAAAAATAAAGTACTCGAACTGGCAACGCCGGCAGATATCTTTGGTTTGGGAAATCCGAGTTTCACCAATGAAACAGGTATCATCAGGGTCGGTGAGCCAGTAGGTTCATTTTGGGGGTTGACACGCCTGGGCACCTGGAGTGAAGCAGAGCGTGCAGAGGCTGCCAAATATAATTATAGAGGGGGTAAACCCTTGCTACCCGGCGATATTAAATACCTGGATGTGAATGGTGATTTTGCTATTAACGACGCCGACCGCATGATTATCGGTAATGGTAACCCCGATGGCTGGGGCGCTTTAACCAATAACCTTAAATATAAGAATTTCGAGCTGCTGTTAGATATTCAATATTCTTATGGCAACGATGTGCTCGATATGAGTACACACTCTGCCGAAGATAGGGTGGGCATTGCCAACAGCTATAAAACTGTGCTGAATGCCTGGACACCACAAAACCAAAATACGCCGATTGCTGCCATCCGTGATACCAGAGCAGGATATGTCACCAATGTAGACACCCGCTGGGTGCAGGATGGATCCTTCATCAGGGGGCGAAACTTGCTGGTAGGTTACACTTTCGCACCCAATATTACACAAAAACTGAAGGTAGACCGCTTAAGGGTATATGCAAGTGTGCAGAACTTTTTCCTGATTACAAAATACAGGGGAAACGATCCGGAGGTAACCACCTACTCAAATGCTTTTGCCCAGGGCCAAACATTTTTTGATTACCCTAAGCCAACAACTTATTTACTGGGTGTAAATATTGGCTTATAGTTTACAGAATCTTTATTTTAAATGTAACGATCATGAAATTCTATCATAAACAGCTACAGATTCTCCTTTTATCGGCCTTGTTGATCTTTGGAAGCAGTTGCAAAAAGTTCCTGGAAGAAGAAGACCCTTCCAATTTATCTCCCGACACCTATTACACTCTTCCTGAACATGCAGAGACTGCGATTGCCGCTGCCTACGCACGAACCAGGTTTATTGGTGAAGGAGCCGGAATTTTTGTGGCTAATTTTTCAATGCTGGAAGTCGTAACAGGAACAGCGCGAACAGAAACAGGCCAAAATTCAGACTTGAATAACCTTATAGGGTTGCAGTATAACGGCGACAACCTATTGGTGAGAAATTGGTGGATTGGCCTGTACAGTGTAATTGCTCAGTGTAACCTGGTATTAGACAAAGTTCCCGCCATTACGCCGATGGATGAAATACGTAAAGCACAAGTACTGGGAGAAGCCCGGTTTTTGCGTGCCTGGGCTTACTTTTACCTGGTACGTTTATATGGCGATGTGCCTTTAATCAGCACCACACAAACCACAGAATCAGAGAATTTCCTGCCCTCCAGAGCACCATCCGAAGAGGTGTATAATTTAATAGTAGCAGATTTAACACAGGCAGAAGAGGCGGGCTTGCCCTGGAAAGATGCAAGTGGAAGGGTGAGCATGGGGGCTGTAAAATCTTTATTGTCTAAAGTATACCTCACCATGGCCGGTCAGCCACTTAATAAAGGGGCATCACATTATGTCCTGGCAAGGGACAAAGCATTAGATGTCATCAACAATGGTGGCTTCAGGCTTTTTGATTCCTATATGGATTTGCACAGCCTGACTACGGAAAACAGGGAAGAGCATATATTTGAAATACAGTACCTGGCTACGGTTGCAGGCAACCCCATGCAGCAGCTGTTATTACCCAATTTCAAAGATGTTTCTGCTTACAGTGATGAAATTGGAACTACAGTGCCTACCAGACAGTTCTATGAATCTTATGAAGAGGGTGATTTAAGGGCAAAAGACCGGGAGGGTTTCTTTTATACTTCTTATTATGACGGTGGCAATGGGCCTTTAAAACAATTAAATGCACCTTATATCTATAAGCATTTTGATATTGTGGCTAACGGCACACTAGGCGTAGAGGGCACTACACAGTCTGATCTAAACTGGCCACAAATCCGCTATGCTGATGTCTTATTGGTCTACGCAGAAGCACAAAACCGGGCTGATGGCAGTCCGAATGCAGGGGCCTACGCCGCTGTAAATGCCATTCGAGAACGTGCAGAATTGGCACCACTTGCAGGTTTAAGCCAGACAGCTTTTGAAGAGGCCATATGGAGAGAGCGCTGGCATGAGCTCTGTTATGAAGGGATTACCTGGTTTGACATGGTGCGCTTGAGGAAAGTGTACAACGAAGCCACAAATAGGTTTGACGACTTTGCTGGTCATGCATTCCCTGATAATCCTACCATCAAACTCTCCGAAAAAAACCTTCTCTTTCCATTGCCTACAACAGAAATTAGAAACAATCCAAACCTGACCCCTCAAAATCCGGGTTATTAATTAAAGTTTTGGAGGTATAAAATAAAGGGCTGTTCTATTGTTGAACAGCCTTTTTAAAAACAATCTATTTAGCTGTGGGTTAGTTGTATAATGGTTCAATATCTCAATTTTAAGCTTAAGCCATGAGTACTTCAAATCAAACCCATGATCATCAAACCATCAAAGAATGGGTGGAAAAAAGAAAAGGTGTTCCCTCAAAAATAAAAGGCACCGATAAAACCGGTGATGAAGGGGTGTTAAGGATACATTTTCCTAAACATAGCCAAAGCAATAACTTCGATGAAGTGAGCTGGGACGAGTTTTTTGAAGAATTTGAAGATAAAGAGCTTGACTTCCTCTTTCAGGATAAAAAGGCTAATGGGGAAACAAGTACCTTCCATAAATTTGTACAGCGTAAATAATTAACCGGTTATTTTGGCCTGTTGACCGTTGGTTTCCTGCTCCATACCAGCTAGCTATAGCATTGCTATGGCTGTTGCGGTAGTTTTGAAGAAAAAAGATCATGGAAACCTTAAACAACAATCAATCAAAACGCTATTTCACCATCGGTACAATTCTTTTAACCATTGGTATCATTTCAATCATCAATAATGCTGGAATCCCTATGCCACACTGGATCTGGAGCTGGCATACCATTATGCTTACTATAGGCTTGTGGTTAGGGTATAAAAAAGATTTTGTTGCCGGGGGATGGATCCTACTGGTCATCTTTGGTGCCTTATTTACACTTAACAGTGTGCTAATTTACTTCTTGTCGCCTTTCATGCCGGCCTTAGTGTTAATAACCGTTGGTTTATACATACTGTTAAAACCAGCTAAGTCGACGAAAGATATCGGCAAATAATCGCTAAAGTAAACTGTTTTCTTGTAATGGTAAAATATAAATAACTTATAATTTTTTATTTTCAATTTAAAGTTATTTATATTTTGTAAAAGTGTTGTTACTTACGGAGTTTCTTAGGATATTTAAGTAACGACGCTAACCAAATAAAACCATTTACGATGAAAAAACGATTTTCTGAATTTCTCAGGTGGAAGCTTGAGAAAAGCGCAGCTGTATTGTTTTGCAAATGCCTGTTTTACCTCGCTATTGCATCCAATACCACCTATGCAGCAACAAGTATGAGTAAAGATGGAACGGTGGTTTACCAGGACATTCCAATTAAAGGAACTGTTAAAGACGACAGTGGGCAACCGTTGCCTGGTGCTACAGTCACCATTAAAGGCCAAAAAGGGGGTACCCTCACAGATGGCAATGGTAATTTCTTACTGCAGGCTCCGTCCACGTCTGCCGTCTTAGTGTTCAGTTATACAGGTTACCTATCCAGAGAGGTAACGGTGGGCAATCAAACAACAATAAATATCACCCTGCAGCCCGACAACCAGTCGCTCAATGAGGTCGTTGTCATTGGTTATGGTACGGCCAGAAAATCAGATTTAACCGGTGCTGTGGGCTCTGTAAAAGAAGCAGAATTGCAGGAACGCCCTGCAGCATCCCTAAATCAAGCCTTAACAGGCAGAATTTCTGGTGTGCAAGTCAACAGTAATTCCGGTCGTCCGGGTGGAAGAGCCAACGTCAGGATTCGTGGGTTTAGCTCTATCAACTCATCTAACAACCCCTTGTATGTGGTGGATGGGGTGCAGCTGCCCATGGGTAACCAGGCACAGGCCAGTCAGGCAATAGATTACATCAACCCCAATGACATCACCTCTGTAGAGGTTTTAAAAGATGCTTCCTCTACGGCCATCTATGGTTCCCGAGGTGCTAACGGGGTCATCTTGATTACCACAAAACGCGGACAACTTGGCGAAAGCAGAATCAGCTATAATGCAGATTTCAGTGTCCCTTCTATAGGCCCTAATTTTGCTGAGGTATTAAATGCCAAAGAATTTCTGGCGGTCGAAGACCTTGCTTATCAGAACATGGCAAAGTACGACCCCGAGGGATGGGCTGCCGGCAGGTATGCTTCCAGAAATCCTGCCCTGGCAAGAACAGATCCACGGTTATTCGACAGCAGTGGAAATCCAATTTATGATACCGACTGGTTTAAAGAAGCTACGCAGCATAAGCTTTCACAAAACCATCAACTGGGCTTTAGTGGGGGCAATGAGCGCACATCCTACTCTTTTTCGCTGGGCTATCGTGATGACGAGGGATTGATTAAAACATCTTTTTTGAAAAGGTATTCCGGAAGGTTCACTATTGATGACCAGCTGAAAAAATGGCTTAAAGTAGGGGGTACCTTGAGTTATACCAAACAAGATGAAAACCTGGTGGATCAAAGTGACCAGGTAGCGCGAAGTATTGTAGAAGATTTTCCTTTTTTACCGGTAAAATACGATAATGGTATTTATGCTGATAACAGGGATTACCCCAATGCCGAAGGCCGTTTTAATGTAATACATCGCCTTGAAGACAGTCGTTATCTTTTTAATACGCAAACTACCTTGGGTAGTCTATATTCCAGCATTACCTTCACCAAGGATTTAGAAATGCGGACCATCCTTGGTGCCAATGTCATCTCCCAGGAGAATGAGGAATTTACCAGTCGTACATTAAATATTTCTGAACAAGGTAATGCTGCCGCCAGAACCCGTAGAGAGGTATTCTGGTCGGTAGAAAACTTCCTTACCTATAACAAGCGCTTTAAAGATGTTCATTCCTTTACAGGTTTACTCGGTCTGTCATGGCAAGAAAGTGCTTTCAATAACATCAGTGCTGTGGTAAGAGGCTTTGCTACCGATTACTTCCTGTACAACAACTTAGGTGCGGGTAGCTTAAATCCACAGGTAGGTTCTAACCAAACTCGGCAGTCTTTAAACTCTTATTTTGGCAGGATTAACTATAGCTTAAAAGACAAATATCTGTTCACCGCTACTGGTCGTGCAGATGGTTCTTCTAAATTTGGAGAGAACAATAAGTTTGCCTTTTTCCCTTCTGCAGCCCTGGCATGGAGAGTCTCGGAAGAAGGATTCTTAAAGGATAAAACCATTATCTCTAACTTAAAAGTCAGGGCCAGTGTGGGGATAACAGGTAACTCCGAAATACCGCCATATTCGTCTTTATCCTTGTTAAGTTCTACTTATAGTACTGTTTTTAATGATGTCAGGGTGGTCGGTACTGGAGTCAACAGGCTTGCCAATGCTGATTTGAAATGGGAGAAAACTACCCAAAGTGATTTTGGTGTGGAGTTGGGTTTGTTTAAGGGCAAAATTTCCCTTGAAGCAGATTTGTACTATAGAAAAACTACAGATATGCTTTTAGATGCGCCAGTGCCCCGCACAAGTGGCTATGCCACCATCAGGAAAAATATCGGGTCTATGGAAAACAAGGGCTTGGAGCTGGGCATCAACACCAAGAACTTTGATTCAGAAAACTTTTCATGGAACACTACCTTCAATATTTCCATCAACAAGAACAAAATTCTCTCTTTGGCTACACCGGCAGATATTTTTGGTATCGGCGGACCAAACTTCACCAATCCAACCAATATCATCAGAATTGGCGAAGCTGCGGGTTCCTTTTGGGGTTTAACAAGGTTAGGCATTTGGTCAGAGGCAGAAAGAGAAGAAGCAGCCAAGTTTGTCAGTTATCGTAATGGTAAAACCATTTTGCCGGGTGATGTAAAATACCTGGATGTGAATGGCGATTATGCCATTAACGATGCCGACAGGATGATTATTGGTAATGGTAGTCCTGATGCCTGGGGTGCTTTCCTCAATACTTTCCGTTACAAGAAGCTGGATTTTACCGTTGAACTTCAATACTCCATTGGTAACGACATGATGGACATGACCACGCACTCCAGTGAAGACAGGGTGTCTTTGGCCAACAGTTATGCCACTGTCTTAAATGCATGGACACCGCAAAATCAGAATACCTCCATTGCTGAAATCAGGGATACCCGTGCAGGTTATGTAACGAATGTGGATACCCACTGGATTAAAGATGCTTCTTTTATCCGTGGTAAAAACCTGCTTTTAGGTTATACTTTTTCTAATGCTGTGGCTACAAAAATGCGTTTAAGCAGGCTGAGGGTGTATGTATCTGCCCAGAATCTTTTCCTGATCACCAAAGATGAACTCCAGGGAGATCCTGAGGCCACACCAACAGGAGGATATGCCACTGACGCCAATAATGTTTTCTCCCAGGGAATGAACTGGCACAGCTATCCGCGTCCAAAAATCTTCATGGTGGGTTTAAATGTAGGACTCTAAATTCCTGTTTATGCCTGTTGTATCCCATACGCTTTAATAAATAACTGATATAGAGATGAAAACCACGATCATAAAAAATATTAGCAGTGTATTCCTGTGTGGAATGCTCTTGTTTGGGCCTGGTTGTAAAAAGTTCTTAGACGAACAGGATCCCTCAAATTTAACCCCGGAAAGCTTTTATACGATTCCTGAACATGCGGAAGCAGCAGTAGCATCGGTCTATGCTGATGCCCGTTTTATTGGTGATGGTGCCGGTATCTTCTCCTCCAATTGGCAACTTCTGGAGGCTGTAACTGGTACTGCCAGTACGGAAACGGCACAGAATTCTGACCTCAACAACCTCTTGGGTTTAATCCATGATGGCAATACGGGCCATGTCATCAATTGGTGGAATGGCGTGTATAAGGTCATTTCACAAGCTAACCTCGTGATTGAAAAAGTGCCGGGCATTACGCCGATGAATGAAGAGCAAAAGAAAAGCATCCTTGGGGAGGCACATTTCCTCCGTGCATGGGCCTATTTTTATGCCGTTAGGCTCTGGGGCGATGTGCCTATCATTACCTTGCCGCAAACGGCAAATTCACCAGACTTTTTTCCCCCACGTGCACCTAAAGAGGATGTCTATAACCTGATTCTTTCAGACCTGACCATTGCAGAGCAGGCAGGCTTGCCGTGGATGGATAAAAGAGGAAGGGTTTCTTTGGCTGCTGTGAAATCAGAAATGGCCATTGTTTACCTCACCATGGCGGGGCAGCCTTTAAACAAAGGGGCATCACACTATAAGCTGGCTGCAGATAAAGCCAATGAGGTGGTTACCTATGCCAATAGCAACCCTGCAGTCATCAACCTTTTTGACAACTATAATGATGTGCACAAGGAAACCCTGAAGAATGAAAAAGAGCATATTTTGATGCTACAATACAATTCTATAGTGGCTAGCAACCCGATGGATAATATGTATCCTAACTTTAAGCCGGTCACCTTCAATGGTCCAACGGGTACTGGAAGTACAGTGCCTACCTTGTCATTTTATAATTCTTATGAGCCTGGAGATTTAAGGGCTAAGGACAGGGAAGGTTATTTTTATACCAGCTATTTCACCAACGGCAATGGGGCCTTGTTTCAAATGGGTGCTCCTTATATTTTTAAGCATTTTAATGTCATTGCCAATGGAACTTCTGGTGTGGCCGGCAGCAGAAATAACAATCTCAATGTTCCTTTAATTCGTTATGCAGAGGTTTTATTGGTTTTCGCTGAAGCACAAAATGAATCAGGCAGTCCTACGGCAGAAGCTTATAATGCTTTCAAAAGAATCCGTGACCGTGCCCAGCTGGCTACTCCTGCAATTGGCAGTTACACGCAAAATACCTTTCGTGAAGCCGTATGGAAAGAGCGCTGGCATGAGCTCTGTTATGAGCAGATTACCTGGTTTGATATGGTACGGTTAAGAAAAGTGTATAATGAAACCACCAATGGCTTCGATAATTTTGTGGGCCACGTTAACAAAAGCTCCAACCAGGCACTGCAGGAGAAACATTTACTTTTCCCTATTCCGAGACAGGAAATGCAGAATAACCCAAATCTTAAACCGCAAAATCCGGGTTATCCTGACTAAATTACTTTAACCTTGAGGTACTTTAAACATTCAATTGTGGTGCTGTAAACATTAATGTATAGTAAATGAAAACCCAATATCCCAGTGTAATGCACTTGGGCTATTGGTTTTTTTTGTATATCTTCATTCTGCCTTTAGCCCTTCTCATCAAACATTCTGCAAACATTTAAAACCTAATTAATGATGTATCGATCACTTCAACAGTACCTGGCTATTCTTGTCGCAATCTTTCCTA
The DNA here is from genome assembly GCF_045628745.1 of Pedobacter sp. Taxonomy (GTDB): domain Bacteria; phylum Bacteroidota; class Bacteroidia; order Sphingobacteriales; family Sphingobacteriaceae; genus Pedobacter. Next base: position 4,899 of record NZ_JAZQPU010000062.1, on the reverse strand, counting down.
TTTTTGTGATGGCACAAAGTAGTCATACACCACAACTAAGCACAATGAGCTATCCAGAAACGAAAAAACAAAACATCACAGATACTTATTTTGGAACTGTCGTTAACGACCCCTACCGCTGGCTGGAGGATGACCGTTCAGCAGAAACCAAAGCATGGGTAAAAGCACAAAACGAAGTTACCCAAGCCTATTTATCTAAAATTCCTTACCGCGATGCCATTAAAGCACGGTTGACGAAAATAATGGATTATGAAAAGTTTTCGCAGCCCTTTAAAGAAGGGGAGTATACCTATTATTACAAAAATGATGGATTGCAAAACCAAAGCATCCTTTATCGCCAGAAAGAGGGCGCTGCTGCAGAGGTTTTCCTTGATCCAAATACCTTCAGTAAAGATGCAACGACCTCTTTGGCTGGAGTCGATTTTTCTAAGGATGGCAGTTTAGTGGCCTATCGCTTATCTGGAGGAGGTTCAGACTGGAACGATGCTGTGGTGATGAAGGCTGCAGATAAAACCATCATTGGCGATACTTTAAAAGACATTAAATTTTCTGGAATAGCCTGGCATGGCAATAAAGGTTTTTACTATAGTACCTACGACAAACCTACGGAGGGCAGTCAGCTGAGTGGCTTAACACAATACCATAAACTTTATTACCATGAGCTAGGTACAGCTCAGCAAACAGACAAGCTGATTTTTGGTGGCGACCAAACCCCGCGTCGTTATATTGGTGCGGGTTTAACCGAAGATGAGCGTTACCTGGTGATCTCTGCGGCCAACTCTACTTCTGGTAATGAGTTGTATATTAAAGATTTGTCGGTAGAGGGTTCTGCTATCATTCCAGTGGTGAGTAACTTTGATAAAGACCACAGTGTTATAGATAACGTAGGCTCGAAGCTTTATATTTATACAACTTTAAACGCACCTAACGGGCGGATTGTGACTGTAGATGCGGCAAATCCGGGGGTAGCAAACTGGAAAGACCTGATTAAAGAAACCAAAGATGTGCTGAGTCCTTCCACAGGTGGGGGTAAGATCTTTGCCAATTACATTAAAGATGCGGTATCAATGGTGCTGCAATTTGATAGAAATGGGAAATTAGAACATGAAATTGCCTTACCCGGCATAGGTACTGCCGGTGGTTTCAGCAGTAAGGAACACGAAAAAGAATTGTATTTTATTTTTACTTCTTACGTTTATCCAACAACCATCTTTAAGTATTCTGTTAATAGTGGTAAATCTGAGGTCTATAAAAAGCCAAATGTAGCCTTCGACCCAGCTAAATATGAGTCAAAACAAGTTTTCTATACATCTAAAGATGGTACCAAAGTACCTATGATCATCACCTATAAAAAAGGAGTAGTGCTCAATGGTAAAAATCCAACTTTGTTATATGGCTATGGCGGTTTCAACGTAAGTTTAACCCCTGCATTTAGTACCTCGGTATTGGTGTTGCTGGAGCAAGGCGCAGTGTATGCGGTTCCTAACCTTCGTGGTGGTGGAGAATATGGCGAAAAATGGCACCTTGCCGGTACCAAGCTGCAAAAGCAAAATGTATTTGATGACTTTATTGCTGCGGCAGAATACCTGATAGCCCAGAAATATACCGCTAAAGACTACCTGGCTATCATGGGTGGCTCTAACGGGGGCTTGCTGGTAGGTGCTACGATGATACAGCGACCAGAACTATTTAAAGTTGCCCTGCCTGCGGTAGGTGTAATGGACATGTTGCGCTACCATAAGTTTACTGCTGGTGCAGGCTGGAGCTTTGACTATGGCACAGCAGAGGAATCCAAAGAAATGTTCGAATACATTTATCGTTACTCTCCGGTGCATGCTTTGAAAAAAGGCGTTAAATACCCGGCTACATTGGTCAGCACAGCAGATCATGATGATAGGGTAGTGCCGGCGCATTCATTTAAGTTTGCCGCAACACTTCAGGATTGTCAGGCAGGTGAGGCACCGGTCCTCATCAGTATTCAAACTAATTCCGGACACGGTGCTGGAAAACCTACTGATAAAGCCATTGAAGAAACGGCAGATAAATGGGCATTTTTGTTGTATAACATGGGCTTGTCTTATCAATAAATTTTAGCCCTCTATAGAACCGATATACTGGGTGTCTGAAGCCTGAAGCCTGTCGTCTGCAATAAAATACAAGTAAAGCTCAAAACGATCATGTCGTAAATTGGCTGGGATTTCAATGGTATCCCAGCCATTGCTTCTTTTCTCCCCGTTGAGCACCGTAAAATACTTCTTCTGTCCTACGGCATATGCCAAAAGCATCACCTGGTCATTCATTTCCGGCCAGCCCAGGGTGCTGTCTTTATCCCAGGTAATTTTCAAACCATGCTCCACCCATTGTGCAGCCGGATTTTCAGCGGGCAATAAAGGTCCTTTGCTCAACACCACTTTGGAGTAATCTATTTCTAAATCAGGGTAATTTCCTTTCACTGCATGGAGTCTATTAAATTTCATCGCCAGGTTATGCCAGTTTAAGGTGGTACCCTTTGCAAAGGGGCTCAAGCCTGGTTTGGCAAAACCATCCATCCCTTTGATAAAAGTTGTCGTCAATTTCCATTTTCCCTGGTTGGTATATTGCTTTCTGCTAGGTTGTTTTTTTTTAGGCTGCGGTTTTGACCTTATAACATGTTGCCCATTGAGCTGATAAGAAACCAGGTTGGCAACACTGCCATTCACGCCTCCAAAAACTCCGTTTTTTAAAGTTCCCATAATGATATTATTTTTAAATGATTAATTAATTGTATCGACTTGTTATCGTATGGTAAATATATTGAAACAAATTTATACAAAACAATATAAAAATAATAATTATTTTATTGTTGGTTAATTGTTAGGCCGGCATTCAGAAGGGGTTTAGCTATCAATTCGATATAAGAAGGCCCTATGAAGGCCCTACAAAGGCTTTCTAAAGGATATGTAAACTAATGTTTGTTAGTTAATTTACAAATACCTAAATTTTCTTTCTAAGTCACTAAATTTTTGTAACTTAAACTCCTATAAACAATTTCATCACCATCTCAAATAAAATCCTCCTCAAATGAAAAAGACATTTTTTTATACCCTGCTTGCGGCTATACCTTTGGTTTATGGCTGTGGTCAAAATACTGATACTGCTAAGAAAGCAAAAGATGCCGCGTTAATGGACTCCTTAGCCAGGCAGGAATGCTTTGCTGCCATTGATTCTAACGACAAGGCTGATTTAAAAATTAAAACGCTCAGCAATGGCGAGGTACAAGGAAGCCTGGTGATTGATTATGTGGAGAAAGGCAAAAACGACGGAATGGTAAAGGGGAAATTTAGTGGTGATACTTTATTTGTTGATTATACTTTTAAAGTAGGTGCCGATAATCCTACAGTTTATAAAAATCCTTTGGCTTTTTTAAAGAAGGGTGATTCGTTGATCCTGGGTGTTGGGCAGATAGAAACAACTTTAGGCAGGTCATACTTTGTTAAAAGCGTACCCATCCGCTTTGACAAGAGTAAATTTACTTTCACCACTACCACTTGTCCGTAATTTAAAAAACGGCGCTATGCAATGGTGAGCAGATGAGCCTAGAATACTGTGGATAACTCTGTGGATAACTAAAGGAAAACAGGTGGATAAACGTTGGTAACTGTACTTTTATCTGTGTATAACTTGTTGAAATTAAATATTAAAAAACACTTGACAAGTATAGGTAAAATGTTGTAAATTAGATCTATCAAATAAAAAGTACCTTGACAATCTGAAAGAAAATCATCCATGAAATGGATTAAGCCTATGGGCTGAAACAATCAGGATTTTTCGATGGATCAACAGGCATCCAATTCAAACCTAGTTTGAAGAAGAGCTTAAAGTAACCCGGTTGCGAAATCTGGTGAAATAACTGTATCCAAATCAGAAATCGTAAGCTATCGAGGGTTCTTAGGAATGAACTATAGCTTAATGATGATAAAGTGTATATACTGTTTTGAAAAGATCAGGCATACCAATAGTTGTTAGCGGCACAAAAATTTGATGTTTATTTATAGCTACGGCTATAAGAAAGCGAAACCGGAGAACCAAATCGAACGAGGCGGAACTCCGGTTTCATTATTTATGGACAGCTCATCTTTTCCTTAATAAAATTCCCTAATTTTAAGGATCATGAGTAAAGTCCGAAAATCCTCCCCAGCAACGAAGAAAAAGATTTTTGTCCTGGATACCTCTGTTATCCTTTACGACCATAATGCATTCAACAATTTTCAGGAACATGATGTTGCCATCCCCATCCAGGTGCTGGAAGAGTTAGACAACATGAAAAATGGCAATGAAACCCGCAATGCCGAAGCACGAAGTTTTATCCGGGTGATGGACAATGCTTCTGGCGATCAGATTATGAATGTGTGGATGCCCATTAAGGGAAGTAAGGGGGGAAGATTTAAAGTAGTGATGGACCAGCCCGGCGGAAAAGTAGATGCCGAAGTTGTTTTTGGTGCCGGGAAATTTGACCATCGCATTTTAAATGCTGCCCTGGGCCTCAAGGAGGAGTTTCCCAAAAAAAAGGTGATCCTGGTGTCTAAGGATATCTGCCTCCGATTGAAAGCAAAATCGCTCGACCTGAATGCTGAAGATTATGAAACGGGTAAAATTAAAAACGTAGAGGAGCTTTACACGGGCAAAACAACGCTGAACAAAGTTCCTGAGCATGTTTTTGCAGCACTGAAAGAGAGCGGCAGTATTGATGCACGCAATCTTAATTTACCTTTCACCGCTGGCAACCATTTCTATACGCTCAAAAGTGGAAAGAAAAATGCGCTTGCTTATTTTGATGTGAAGAAGCATTCACTGTACCGCATCGACAAGCACAGCATGTTTAAAATACAACCTAAAAATGAAGAACAGGCGCTAGCCATG
>NZ_JAZQPU010000061.1:0-3410 GCF_045628745.1 Pedobacter sp. | reverse complement strand
TGGAAAATTCAATAAGGATTCAAAGAATGCTATTGCCAATGGTATTTTATACCTTAAAGGAGGCGAATTAGACGAGGAAATTAAAGAATCAAGGTTAAAAGCTGAACTTTATCCTTTGTCGGAATACTTCGAGGAAGCTTTTTTTGAAACGAAATATGTTGTCTATATCCCCCAATAACCGATATTCTTCATCTGGCTTCTTAAAAGAGTTTAAAAATATGAATTCTTTTAAGGGCTAAACAATAGCAGCATTTTATTCTGATGGTGACATTAATATTTATATATATTAAGTTAGCCTATGAGTATGATCCATCAAATCGGACTGACCTTAATTCCCGGTGTAGGGCATGTGACGGCTAAAAATCTTTTAGGACATTTTGGTACGGCAGAAGCTGTTTTTAAAGCAAAACATACAGAACTGCTGGCCATACCGGGTATTGGCACCGTTACCGCCAGTCATATAGCTGCCAGCAAGGTGTTGCTGCAGGCTGAAGAACAGTTGAAAGCCATTGAAAAACTTAAGCTGCAGGTTTTGTTTTTTGGGGAACCGAACTACCCTCGCCGCTTAATGGAGTGCAGTGATGCCCCAGTATTGTTATATTATAAAGGTACGGCTAATTTAAATCATCCCCGCATTATTAGTGTGGTGGGTACCAGAATGGCGACCGATTATGGTAAACAACTCTGTGCTATGCTTGCCGAAAGTTTGAGGCCTTATGATGTGATGATTGTGAGTGGCTTAGCTTATGGCGTTGATATTGCTGCACATAAAGAAAGCCTTAAAAATAACATCCCCACCATAGGGGTGCTGGGCCACGGCCTGGATAGGGTCTACCCGTATCACCACCAAAGAATAGCCCAGCAAATGCTCGAAAATGGAGGTTTGTTAACAGAGTTTTCCTTAAACACCATGCCCGACCGGGAAAACTTCCCAAAACGCAACCGGATTATTGCAGGCATGTCTGATGCCACTTTAGTGGTCGAGGCGACTGTAAAAGGTGGTGCCTTGATTACGGCACATCTTGCACATTCTTATAACCGTGACGTTTTTGCTTTTCCCGGAAGGATCAAAGATGAATTCTCCCAGGGCTGCAACTTTCTGATTAAAACCAATAGGGCAGCATTGATCAACCATCCTCTAGACCTGGTATATGATATGGGATGGGAAGATGCACAGGACACACAACAATCTCTGCAAATCCAATTACCGATGGGCTTATCGGCCGAAGCGCATAAAGTACTCGAGATTTTAAAAACTGCACCTGCCTTAGTGGATGAAATTTCTGCGCGCACCTGTATTCCGCAAAGTAAACTAGCTATCCATTTGTTGACGCTGGAAATGCAGGGCATCATTACCGCTTTACCGGGTAAAGTATATAGGCTTAATTAGCTAATCTAGGGGCTTAGTGGGGTAAAATATTATTTGTGGTATGTCATATATTGAGAATTAAATTCTTTATTTTCATTTATAAATAGAATTCTGAGGGTCAAATCGTACTTTTGCAATATGTGGTATAATAATATTTTAGAAACAATCGGCAATACGCCCCTTGTTAAATTGAATAACATTACGAAGGAAATTGAAGCTACCGTTTTGGCGAAGATAGAATCTACCAATCCGGGTAATTCAATTAAAGACCGCATGGCGGTTAAAATGATTGAAGATGCCGAAAAAAGCGGTAAACTTAAACCAGGTGGAACCATCATTGAAGGAACATCCGGTAATACCGGTATGGGACTGGCCATGGCTGCTATCATAAAAGGGTACAAATGTATTTTTACCTCGACCGACAAACAATCTAAAGAGAAGTTTGATGCTTTACGTGCTTTTGGTGCAGAGGTTATCGTTTGTCCTACTAACGTAGAGCCTGAAGATCCCCGTTCTTATTACTCTGTATCATCACGTCTGGAGCGTGAGGTTCCCAATTCATGGAAACCCAACCAGTATGATAACTTATCGAATACACAGGCACACTATGAGCAAACAGGTCCTGAACTTTGGGAACAAACAGATGGTAAAATTACTCACCTCGTGGTAGGTGTGGGTACTGGTGGTACTGCCTCTGGTATTGGTAAATATTTAAAGGAAAAAAATCCTGCTATACAGGTGTGGGGTATCGATACTTATGGTTCGGTATTCAAAAAATATAAAGAAACTGGTGTCCTTGATAAGGATGAAATCTATCCTTACATCACTGAAGGTATTGGTGAAGATTTCTTGCCGCAGAATGTTGATTTCGACGTGATCGACTTGTTTGAAAAGGTAACTGATAAAGATGCTGCTTTGATGACCAGAGAGATCGCCAGAAAAGAAGGTATTTTTGCCGGTAACTCTTCTGGTTCTGTGGTTGCAGGTTTATTGCAGCTTAAAGATAAATTGAAACCTACAGATGTGGTTGTTTGTATTTTCCATGACCATGGTAGCCGTTATATGGGTAAAATGTATAACGAAGACTGGTTAAGAGAGCGTGGCTTTTTAGAAGATGGCAAATTAACTGCAGGTGATATTCTTGCTAAAAAAGAACAACAAGATATCGTTACCATTGATTGTGAAAAAACAATTATTGAAGCGATTAATAACATGAACGCTTTAAATATCTCTCAGATTCCAGTTACCCAAAAAGGAATGGTTGTTGGGAAATTGGAAGAAGGCGATATCTTAAGGGCTTTAATGGACAATCCTTCATTAAGATCTGCACAGGTACAGGAAATCATGACGGTTACTTTCCCTTTTGTAGACATGAATACTTCTATAGATAGAATTTCTGCCTTGATTAATAAAGATAACAGTGCTGTATTGATAGAAGCCATCAATGGCAAAATTGACATCATCACTCAATATGATATTATCAATGCTATTTCGAATAATTAATACGCTTTCATAAAGCATAAAAAAAGCCCCAATTTGGGGCTTTTTTTATGCTAATAGGTTTTTTTAGATTTTTGTGCTTTATTTAAATTTGCTTTTTGTGCTTTAATAAAGGGGTTACGCTTTGTTAAAAATTGTTTTTAGGCTTTAAATAAAGCGTATATAAAAGTTTTTTTAGATACTTTAAAAACGCTTTTATACTTTATTTAAACTCTTCTTTTATGCTTTAAATAAGGTTTTCTCATAAAAAAGGTGCTGCTTTAAATTTTAAAGCAGCACCTAATTCTATTTATTAATGACTTGGACCTGTACCTTCTACACGCTTAATTTGTGCGCCTAAGGCACGTAAGCGGATATCGATATCCTGGTAACCACGTTCAATTTGTTCAATGTTATAAATGGTGGATGTTCCTTCAGCAGATAAGGCAGCAATTAATAAAGAAACTCCCGCACGAATATCCGGAGAAGTCATGCTGATACCCCTTAACTTGTAAGCTTTGTTGATTCCGTTTACCGTAGCTCTGTGTGGATCGCAAAGAAT
>NZ_JAZQPU010000060.1:0-5488 GCF_045628745.1 Pedobacter sp. | reverse complement strand
CCACTTCACCATTCACTGTTACGTGTTTATGGCTAACTAACTGACGTGCAGCTGAACGTGTAGTTGCAATACCCAATCTATATACTGTATTATCTAAACGGGCTTCTAATAATTGTAATAAATTATCACCTGTAATACCTTGACGGGCAGACGCTCTAGTGAACAAGTTACGGAACTGACGTTCTAATACACCATAAGTATATTTAACTTTTTGTTTTTCCATTAACTGTACAGCGTACTCAGATTGCTTACCTCTTCTTTTAGACGCACCGTGCTGTCCAGGAGGGTAGTTTTTTCTGTCTAATACTTTGTCAGGGCCGAAAATTGGCTCTCTGAATTTACGCGCGATTTTGGACTTTGGTCCTGTATATCTTGCCATTTCTTGTTTGTTTTAAAGTATCGTGCAACCTGAAGCTGCAGACTCTTAGCTTTAAAAATTAATAATTAAACTCTTCTCTTTTTCGGAGGGCGACAACCGTTGTGAGGAAGCGGGGTAATATCTCTGATAGAGGTTACTTCAATACCAGCAACTTGCAATGTTCTAATTGCAGACTCGCGGCCTGAACCCGGACCTTTAACAAAAACCTCTACTTTACGCAGACCTAAGTCAAATGCTACTTTTCCGCAATCAGATGCAGCTTGACCTGCAGCATATGGAGTGTTCTTTTTAGAACCCTTGAAGCCCATTTTACCAGCTGAAGACCATGAAATAGTTTGACCGTTGTTATTTGTTAAGGTAACAATGATATTGTTAAAAGTAGCATTGATGTGCGCCTGACCAACAGACTCTACAACAACAATACGCTTTTTGGTTACTTTTTTACTTTTAGCCATAATTATTCTTGATACTAATACTATTTAGTAGCTTTTTTCTTGTTAGCAACTGTTTTTCTCTTGCCTTTACGAGTACGAGAATTGTTCTTAGTACGTTGACCACGCACTGGCAATCCCTTTCTGTGACGTAAACCTCGGTAACAGCCGATATCCATTAAACGTTTAATGTTCAACTGAACTTCAGAACGTAAAGCACCTTCTACTTTAATCTGGTCGTTGATAATTGTACGGATAGCAGACAACTCGTCATCTGACCAATCTTGTACTTTTTTGCTTAAATCGATACCTGCTTCCGTCAATATACGTTGTGCAGTAGATCTGCCTACTCCGAAGATGTAGGTTAATCCTATTTCGCCTCTTTTGTTTCTTGGTAAATCAATACCTGATATCCTTGCCATATTTTATACTAATGTTGATTATTTGATTAAACGACAGATTGAATAACCTGAACATTCAATCTAATCATACTTCAATAATTCCTTATCCCTGACGTTGTTTGTATTTCGGGTTTTTTTTGTTAATTACGTAAAGTTTACCTTTACGACGAATAACCTTGCAATCAACGCTACGTTTCTTAATTGATGACCTAACTTTCATTTTATTTATATCTATAAGTAATCCTGCCCTTTGATAAATCATAAGGCGACATCTCTAATTTAACTTTATCTCCAGGAAGAATTTTGATGTAGTGCATCCTCATTTTTCCAGAAATATGTGCGATTATCTCATGCCCGTTCTCCAGTTCTACCCGGAACATTGCATTTGATAACGCTTCTCTTATTACACCGTCTTGTTCAATTGAGGCTTGTTTAGCCATATAATATTGATTTTTACTGAATTAGCTACTACTAAACAGGGTTGCAAAATTAAATAAAAAAAATTAATTATTCTCTTTTTTTCTTTAAAACTTCTTCAATTGGTGAAAACGACGATAAAACGTCTGCATTCCCCTTTTTGACAGCAACCATGTGTTCATAATGTGCCGAAGGCCGGTTGTCTTTAGTGGTAACGGTCCAGCCGTCAGACCAAAATTTAACTCCTGCACTTCCTGCATTGATCATAGGTTCAATAGCAAGTACCATTCCCTCTTCCAGTTTCATTCCCCCACCACGTTTACCGTAGTTAGGAACATCTGGTTTCTCATGAAGCTGGATACCTACACCATGACCTACAAGTTCTTTTACAACACCAAAGCCATTGTCTTCTGCGAGCTTTTGAATGGCGTAACCTATATCCCCTATGCGGGACCCGACTACTGCTTTTTCTATGCCCAGTTCCAAACACTTCCTGGTGATGTCAATTAGCTTCTGTCGCTCCGCATCAATCTCACCAATAGCGAAGGTATAAGCAGAGTCACTATAATAATTGTTTTTGATGACTCCACAGTCCACAGAGATTAAATCGCCTTCCTGAATCACGTAATCGCCTGGAAAACCATGAACAATCTGTTCATTTGGCGAGATACATAAAGCATAAGGGAAACCATTGTAATTCAAGAATGCAGGCACGCCTCCATGGTCTCTTATATAGGTTTCCCCTATTTTATTCAAATGCAATGTTGTTATACCCGGGGCAATGACTGAAGCAATTTCCGCTAAGGCTCCTGATAAAACAACACCGCTTTCTCTTATTAATTCGATTTCTTCTGCAGACTTATAATAAATCTTCGACATTATTAAGCTTAAATAACAGCGTTGCTACTGTTAGCTGCAGGAACTCCTGAACGGCCAGTAACTCTACCAGTTTTCATTAAACCATCATAGTGACGCATTAACAAATAACTTTCGATTTGCTGTAAAGTATCTAATACCACACCTACAAGAATCAATAGGGAAGTACCTCCATAGAAATGAGCAAACTCAGATTTGATCCCAAATTTAACTGCGATAGAAGGTAAGATAGCAATGATAGCTAAAGCAATAGCACCTGGGAAGGTGATTTTAGATATCACGTCATCAATAAACGATGAAGTAGCTAAACCAGGTTTAACACCAGGAATAAAACCACCGTTTTTCTTCATGTCATCAGACATTTGTGTTGGATTAACCGTAATAGCGGTATAGAAGAACGTAAATGCAATAATTAAGAAAGCAAATGTTAAGCTATAAGCTAAAGAGGTATAATCACTGAACTGGATCAACCAGGTGTTTTGCAAATTAGGGAAGAACCCTGTTAATGTTGCAGGAATAAACATCAATGCTTGCGCAAAGATAATAGGCATAACTCCAGCAGCGTTTACTTTTAATGGAATGTATTGTCTTACCCCACCGAATTGTCTGTTACCAACAATACGTTTTGCATATTGAACAGGCACTTTACGTACACCCTGAACAATCATAATGGTAAAGATCACCACACCCACAAGAGCAGCAATTTCAAGAACTAAAGCTACCAGTCCACCATCACCTACAAACCTGGAACTAATTTCCTGTTGTAAAGCAATAGGTAAACGTGCAATAATACCAACCATAATGATGATTGAAATACCATTACCAATACCTTTATCTGTTATTTTTTCTCCTAGCCACATTACAAATAAAGTACCAGCAGCAAGCACAAACGTAGATACCACGTAGAATAAAGTGTGGTTAATCAGGATGGCTTCTTGTGGCACCTGTGTTTTAACATAACCTATTGCCTGAACAGCAGTAATGGCTACAGTTAAATACCTTGTAATTTGGTTTAGTTTGTTCCGGCCGCTTTCCCCTTCTTTTTGCATTTTTTGGAAAGTGGGTACAGCAATACCTAGTAACTGAACTACGATGGACGCAGAAATATAAGGCATAACCCCCAAGGCTAAGATTGAGACCCGAGAGAAAGATCCGCCGGCAAACATATCCAATAGACCTAAAAGACCTGATTTTTCATTATCGCCTAGAGCAGTTGCGTCTACACCTGGTAAAACCACGTGAGAAACAAATCTATAAACCAAAAGAATGATGAGCGTAAACATAATACGCTCTCTCAATTCTTGAATTTTCCAAATATTACTTAAAGTAGTAAACAGCTTCTTCATTAATTACAATTTTTCGATTGAGCCTCCAACAGCCTCAATAGCTTTTTGTGCAGATGCCGAAAAAGCATGTGCTTTAACTTCTAACTTAGATTTAACTTCACCACGACCTAAAACTTTCACTAAGTCGTTTTTAGATGCTAAACCATGCGCTTGCAAAGTAGGGAAATCAATACTAGTTAAGTTGAATCTTTCGGCTAAGCCTTGTAACACGTCTAAGTTAACGCCTACATACTCTACACGGTTAATTGGTTTGAAACCAACCTTAGGTACACGACGTTGCAAAGGCATTTGACCACCTTCGAAACCGATCTTGGTTTTATGTCCTGAACGTGATCCAGCACCTTTATGACCACGAGTGGAAGTACCACCACGACCAGAACCAGTACCACGACCAATTCTCTTAACATTTTTTGTTGAACCTACTGCAGGTTTTAAATTACTTAAGTTCATTTTGAAACTTATTGTGCTGCCCTTCGCTTTCACTAATCAGGGCAACGGTTAAACATATATAAAGGTTGCAAATGTAAATATATACATTTTAGCAACCTTTATCATTAAATATTCTCTAAAGCTACCAGATGGTTAACTTTTCTAACCATGCCGATGATAGCACCCGTAGCTTCAACTTCTACACTTTGGTTTAATTTTGTTAAACCTAAAGCTTGCATCGTCCGTTTTTGGCGTTCGCTTCTATCGATGATGCTTTTTATTTGGGTTATTTTGATCTTCGCCATAATATTATCCGTTAAAAACTTTATTTAAATCTACACCACGGTGTTGAGCTACTGTATAAGCATCACGCATTTTAGTTAAAGCATCTACAGTTGCTTTTACCACGTTGTGTGGGTTAGAAGAACCTTTTGATTTAGCTAATACGTTGTGTACACCAGCACTCTCTAATACTGCACGCATTGCACCACCAGCAATAACTCCAGTACCTACTGCAGCTGGTTTGATTAATACAAAACCACCTGAGAATTTACCGATTTGCTCATGAGGAACAGTACCGTGTAATAAAGGAACTTTCACCAAATTCTTTTTAGCATCATCAATGCCTTTAGCAATGGCTTCTGTTACCTCTTTCGCTTTACCTAATCCATAACCTACGACACCGTTTTCATCTCCAACCACTACGATAGCGGAAAAGCTGAATGTACGTCCACCTTTGGTTACTTTGGCTACACGTTGTATGCTAACTAAACGATCTTTTAACTCGATCTCGCTAGTCTTAACTCTTTTTATATTGATAGTTGACATTCTTATCTATTTTCAGATTAAAATACTAAACCAGCTTCGCGGGCACCATCTGCCAACGACTTAATACGTCCGTGGTATAGGTAGCCATTTCTATCGAAAACTACTTCTTTAATACCTGCTGCAATTGCTTTCTCAGCAACCAATTTACCTACAGCAATAGATTGCGCTGATTTGTTACCGTTACCAGCAAAATCTTTAGATAAAGAAGACGCTGAAACTATAGTGTTACCAGTTACGTCATTAATGATTTGAGCATAAATTCCTTTATTGCTTCTAAATACTGATAAACGTGGACGGTTGTCAGAACCGGTAAGTCTTTTTCTGATTCCTTTTTTTATACGATCTCTACGAGATAATTTTTTCCCTGCCATGATGATTATT
>NZ_JAZQPU010000059.1:0-2403 GCF_045628745.1 Pedobacter sp. | reverse complement strand
GGTGAGGGGCTGAGAGAATTAGACAGGGTAGGCCCCGTCAATTACAAAGGGCTGTTTACCCCATGGGAAGAACCCGCTGATGTATTTTACATGTTCCGTGCAAATTATGCACCCAAGGAAACAGAACCTATGGTGTATTTGGTTTCTCATACCTGGGCAAACAGGTGGTTGGCGCCGAGTTTGAAAGACAGCATTACCGTCTATTCCAATTGTGATGAAGTAGAGCTCTTTAACGATGTAAATAAATCCTCATTGGGCAAAAGAACGCGTAATGGTATTGGCACTCATTTTCAATGGGATGGCGTCGAAATTAAATATAACATTTTATATGCAGTAGGTTATGTCAATGGAAAAGCAGTCGCAAAAGACTATATTGTTTTAAATAACCTGCCTCAATCCCCAAATTTCAATGGTTTTCATGCAGATGCAACAAACCTGACCGCGGCAGCAAAAAACTATCACTATGTGTATAGGTTAAACTGCGGTGGACCAGACTATGTAGATGAAAATGGAGCCTTATGGTCGGCAGACCGTCAATTAAGCAGTCCCCAGCATTTTGGTTCCACCTCCTGGACAGCTGCATTCCCCGGTGTGCCGTCGTTTTTTGCCAGTCAGCGGCGAACCAGTGACCCTATCAAAGGTACAAGGGACTGGAAATTATTTCAAACTTTCCGGTATGGTCGTGACCAATTAGCTTTTCATTTTCCAGTACCTGATGGGGACTATCAAGTGGAACTTTATTTTAATGAACCTTGGTTAGCTACAGGTGGTGGAATGGATGCAACAGGCATGCGTTTATTTGATGTAGCCATCAATGGTGAAACCCTTATCAAAGATTTGGATATTTGGAAAGAGGCCGGACATGATGGTGCTTTAAAGAAAAGCATTAAAGCTCAGGTAAAAGGCGGACAACTGGTCATTTCTTTTCCCCAGGTAAAATCTGGTCAGGCCTTAATCTCTGCTATTGCCATTGCCAGTTTAAAGCAGCACATAAAGCCTGCGCCAGCAAGCAAGGGCATTGCTTCAACAGCCGGAAAAACGAACTTAGCATGGAAGGATTGGATGGATATCGGCGATAAGCAATACCTCGATGAAGAAACTCAGTTATCATCACTGCCATCTAATCTATACGGTGCACAATGGTTGTCAGGAAAATCAACAGCTCAACGTGTAAAACAAGTATTTGAAGTCAATACCGCGGCAGAAGTTTATGTAGCTACACTACAAAGTAAACAAGCAAAGTTAGCATGGCTGGAAACTTATGAAGACACAAAAACTGTAATTGAAAATAATAAAGGACAACTATTCCATGTTTACCGTAAGCGTTTTGAAAAAGGAGCTACAGTAACTTTAGGTGAAAGTGCTACTCCTTACCTGGTGGCCGTATTACCGGCTTCAAATCTGGAGCCTGCATACGACCTTAAAGCCATCACCAATTACAAAGCTATAGACGCCAGGTTAGCAGGTAAAACTATTGCCAAGGCTGAATTGATGGGGAAGGAGCGGGTTAGTTTTAATGCCGCATCTGGAGACTTTTTAGAGTGGATTATTAAAGTTGGTGTTGCAGACACGTATTCCTTAGCTGTTAAATACCATAATCCCTTGGAAAGAACTTTAAAAGGAAGGATGGAATTTCTTAGCCTGGATGGTACACTGATGAAAACAGAACCTATAGAATTTAAATATACAAAACCCGGAAAATGGAATTATTTCAATACCAGCACGGGCTCTATGATCAATGCGGGAACCTATCTTTTGAGGGTTATTGCAGAAGATGCTAAAGGTTTGAGTTTAGATGCTTTAGCCGTACAGTAAGATAATATTCTATCATTTCTAGCGAAAATCTTATATAAATGATCATATTTAGAAATTGATATTTGTTTAACCAAATTTATAAACGAAACTGTAAATGATGAAGGGACTCCCTTTTTTCGATTTAGCCATCATCATCATCTACCTTGTTGGGATGATTTTAGTGGGGGTTTATTTTTCCCGGAAAAATAAGAATTCTGAGCAATTCACCAAGGCTTCAGGCCTTATTCCGGGTTGGGCAATTGGCTTCTCCATCTACGCTACATTTTTAAGCAGCAATACTTTTCTGGGTGTTCCCGGTAAAGCATTTGGCGGTAACTGGAATGCGCTGGTATTTAGCATTTCCATGCCCCTGGCAGCTTGGGTAGCCTCCAAATATTTCGTCCCATTTTATCGTAAAACAGGGGAGATTTCTGCTTATACGCATTTAGAAAAACGATTTGGCTCCTGGGCAAGAACCTATGCTGCAGTATGTTTTTTACTGACACAACTGGTCCGCATGGGCTCCATCTTTTTTGGAATTGCTT
The DNA here is from genome assembly GCF_045628745.1 of Pedobacter sp. GTDB lineage: Bacteria > Bacteroidota > Bacteroidia > Sphingobacteriales > Sphingobacteriaceae > Pedobacter. Next base: position 64 of record NZ_JAZQPU010000059.1, on the reverse strand, counting down.
TAAGTCTGCAGGCCCTTACGGGTTATTCCATGCAAATGATTATGGTAGTCATGGGCATTTGTAT
>NZ_JAZQPU010000058.1:0-10681 GCF_045628745.1 Pedobacter sp. | reverse complement strand
TGTTTGCGATGCTGACAAGCCCATGCTTAAAGAATCCTGTTTGGCTAATAAAGCCTTGTATTTTTTTGGCGATAACACCACACAGGATGTAAAGGTTGAAGCCAGGAGAAGGATGGCAAAGCCTGAAAAAATCTGTTTCATGTATATAAATATGGTTTTTAGGAATGATAGGTTTCGGCTTAAAGGTTATTTGGCGATAGCATTTCTTAGGAAAGCTACCAGCGGATAAATAGTTTTAAAATTGCTGACTACCTTTTTTACAATGGTAGGCTGATATAAATCCTCATCGGGTATTTTTTTAACCACCTCAAAGCTCTTGAGCTTTAAATAGGCAATGTTAGGATCGTCCGGCTCGTAACCTTTGGGTGCTTTCTTCAGCGTATTTGTAGTGCTCAGCTTAAAATTAGCCGCAAAGGCCTTGTCTTCTATGATCTGAAAGAAATCATGACTGTTGTAGTCAATCTCTTGCCTGATGAGCTTTAAATGCGCCGCATCGGGCATCCAGTAACCGCCAGCCAGAAAACATTCTCCGGGTTGCAGGTGCAGGTAATAACCGGGTTCATTGCCGCCCTTGCCGTAGGCTGAAAACCATATACCAAAGTTAGTTTTATAGGGGTCTTTGTTATTGCTGAACCTCACATCGCGATAGATGCGCATCAGGGATTTCTTAGGGTCCGTATCAGCAGCAAGCATAGGATCTATTTTAGCAAGCTCGGGAATTAAGGTTTGTATCAATTCTAATACGTTTTCCCGGGCAGCTTCATATTCACCCTTGTGTTCTGCAAACCATTCGCGGTTGTTATTTTGTGCTACGTCTTTTAAAAACGTAAGGGTGCTGGGTTTAATCATGGCTTAGGTTTTTCTTACGGTATTTCATATACCATAAAACACCTAAACCTACAATAATTGCATAAGGAAAAGCCATAAGGTAGAGCACTCCTGAATTGATGCCATTACCTTGTGTGTTGCCATTTTTTGTTCCCTGCTCAGCGTTGATAGTGCACATGGCGCATTGGGCCTGTACTACGGAGGGGATGGTTAAAGAGGTAACCAATAAAAACAGGAAGATATAAACTGTTCTTTTCATAATGATTTGGTAATGTTATTTGCCACGCGCGAATCCATGCCGCTTTCAGCAGACAAATATAAGTAAAGAACGTTTAGAAAAGGACAATAATTGTGAGGGGCTGGTCATTAAACAGAAAAGCTTCCCTTCGGTGAAGAAGGGAAGCTATGGAGAGGCATATTTAATTTTTATTATTATTCAAAATTCATGAGTTGCATTCTCCAATAAGGTATGAAAGGCTATTGTAAAGTTCCTGAGAAATAGAAATCTGGGTGTTCTACACTTTTGAACTGGCCTAAAATCTGCCCGTTAGCAGGATTTACAAAATAGCTTAATGTAAATTGATCTGCTCCGATACGTTGCGTAAGAATTGGAGCTAAAACACCACCAAGTGCAGCTTCATTACCACCTAAAGTACCCAAAGTAAATTTGAATACCCCATCATCGGTTTTAACATAGCTATAATCGAAGTTTAAAGTCAAGGCCGTTGTACCGTAAGGAGTAGATACTGCAGCCCTCATTACTTTTGTTGTTTTATTGAATGTAAAAGTCATTCTATCTAACCTTAGCAACACTCCTCCAATATTAAAGCCTGCAACCCCTGTAGCCGCAGCTGCTCTTCTGCTCATAAAATCAGTAGACCAACCAGCATACGTAATCGCATTAGGGGCAATGATTGAAGAATAAGTAATACCCATAATTAAATGCAAAGGAAGTATAGGTGTTGCTGAAGCAAGCACATTTACTTTCGAGGCACCACTAACTGCTACATATCTTGTTCCATCAAATAGAAATTCAGATATAACTTTATCCTTGTAAACCAACGGAGCTTTTAATACAATTCCTGTTAAAGTGAATACAAAATCAGTAGAGGTAGTATTAACAGTTCCATTCTCATTCCAGGTTAAGCTAACCACCTTGTTATAATAATCAAAAGAGGTTTGGATTTGAGTTTGATCACCAAGCGTTAGGTATAAATATTTATTGGCGTCAATAAAGTCAATACCATCTTCCATAGATAGTGCCAATTCTTCATTGTTGTAGGCATCTTGTTCTGCTTTAGTTGCTTTAACTAAAATCAATTTGCTGTCCAGCATTTTCCCATTCAATTTAATGGTATCACCAGACACTTTATCAAATGCAAATTCAAAATCTGAATAATGGCCCCAACCTGATACACCACCAAATACGGTTCTATCAGGATCTGCTAACATATGCATATAGTTATAGGTATCAAAAGACAAAGTTGGAATCTGGTAAGCTTTTAAGCGGTAAGAACTTTCCTTACTTGTCATTGCAGGATCGAAATCTAAATCAGCATACATTTTTACCCTGTTGTTTTTATCAAAATTCAGGTAAAAGGAGTATCCACCACCACCATCTGGATAGAGGTAAGCTTTCCAACCATAAGGACTGCCCGTTAGTTGATCATTATATTCAATCAGTGCATTATTAACCCTGTCTTCTGGACGTTCACCATCTATCAGGTTACTGTTGTCTTTCTTACAACCGCAGAAAATGGCTAAGGAAAACAAGGTATATATTAGAATTTTTTTCATCTTTTTATAATTTAATTATTGACCCAATACGCCGTAGAAATAAGAATTATTATCGGTTTGTTTATAAAAACCACCTAAGGAACCTACTGTACCAATACTTCCTGGAATAATCTTGTTAATCCAGTCTATTTTAAATTTATTGTTTTTAAAATAATTGTTAACAGAGGCCATCGACGCGTTAATTACACCCATATTACTGTAGGTTGTACCTGCAGTTTGAGTAGCAGCTAAAGTAAATGTTGCGATGCCATTTGCATCAATAACCATTGTATAGTCTGCATCTCCAAAATAGGTAGTAGCACCAGAAGCATTTGTAAAGCTATATCTTAAAGTCATAACGTTGTTCGCCTTAAAGGTCATTGTCATATCCTTCAATCTATAAGTCTGTGCTGTTACTGCTGCAGTTGCTGTATTCCAAAGCGCTAAAAATTCAGGTGATTGGTTAGGATCTGTAGCAGGTACTGAATACAATGAAGTATAACCAACTGTTGGTCCTATCAATTTAGATAAATTTGGAGGAGTTATTTTGTTCAACTCATTTTGCACTTGTGTTTGTAAGGCATAAAAGTCAATATTGAAGGCAGATTTATAATAATCAACTACGTATTGTTCTTTCTTTTTAAGCTTAGCCATACCATCTGCAGTAGTGTTATTAACAGCAGCATTATAAGTAACACGGCCCATCATTAACATATTAGAGGCCATTTCTGCAAAATCCTCTTCTGGAGCGGCTCTGGCATACTGTGTAATGAAACCTAATGCTCTTCCGTTAACTAAAGTTTCCTGAGTCCAGTTTGCTACATAACCACCTCTAGAGATCAGTTGGAAATCTGTTTGATAATCTACCGTTTGATTTAAGATGTGGGTATATTCATGTTGAATAACCTGCAGCATTTGTTTTACTGATGCCAGGTTTGTTTTATCAAAGGTGTTGATAACATACAATACAATTTTACGACCACCTTCTGCAGTACCCAAAGTAATAGTACCATCAGTGTTGTATTCTGCACTTCCAGCTAGAATAAACTGCTTAGGGCTATACTTTTTGATAAAAGTAGCACCTCCTGTTGCCTCATAAGGTTTAATCCAAACATCTCTTACCATTTCCATCGCAGGGATAACCTGCGATTCTAAAGGTGGCACAATATTTTTTCCTAAAGCCAGTTCAAAACGGTCAAATTTATATTTCGTTTCAATATTATAAGGATTTAAAAAATTAGCATCCAACCAGTTGTCAGTTGCAGTTTTCGCAATTTCATTCCTATCCAGAATGTCAAGGTTAGCATTTAAAGTCCCTTCTTTTTTGCAGGAAGCAAATGCGATGAGGGCGAATATGGCTAAAAAGCTTTTATTAAATATTTTCTTCATGATTTGTTTTATCTAGGATTTTGTTCTATACCGGACAATTTCACTTGTGAGGGCACTTGAAATAAACGACGAGGATCGTCTGGACCTAATTCAATGGTCGTTGTTGATCCATCTACTGCAAGAACATTGTGTTTTACCGTAATTTTATGTCTTAAAACATCAAACCATCTTAAACCTTCTGTAATGAATTCAGCTTTTTTGAAATCTAGAATTGTTTTGATCAAACCTGCCTTATCATCGCCAAGTTTATAAAAACTTTCAATTTTGGCTAAAGTTATAGCATGTGTCACGGCATTATAACTGGTAATTCTAGTGCTTGCAAAAGTATTAAGGTCTCTTAAAGCGAGGTCATTTTGGCCTGTTTGCGCATAGGCTTCTGCACGGTTTAATAAAGCTTCGTCTGCCGTTAACACAGGAACAATAGTATAAGGAAAGCCAATAGTTGCATTAGGACTTGTTCTCACAAAATATTCATTCCATTTTAACAAGCTGTAATGTGGTACACCACCAGACGTATAAACTGGATGTGACCACCTTGAGCCAGTTACATTAGCAGCAACAAACATGGTGTTATTTGCTGTCTGTCCAAAGCCATAACGTGGCCCTGATGTTCTGGCCCATGATGATGCTGTTTCAATTAACAATAAAGTAGATGGTTCAGTTGCCTGGGTAAAGTTTACTCTCATTTCAGCGCTACTGTAAGTACGGTAACGTGTATTCCATGGTCTGGTAATTGTTGCAAAAGCATTACCAGAAGAAATTGCACTAGCGTGCTCAATCACTTTGGCATAATCTTGTTTAAAAAGGTAAAATCTGGCGGCAAATGCATGTGCTGCAGCAACATTAAAGTGATACTTTGGAACAACATAAGAATCATTTTTAATTAAGGGCAGGCCTTCTTCAATATCCTTTTGAATCTGCTCATAAACTGAGGCTACAGTACCGCGGCTATATTGTCCAGATACAACAGTTTCTGGTTTTACCATATAAGGGATACCTGGAGAAGTGTTATCACCACCAGGGTTATAAGCTTTTGAATAAAAAGTAACCAACATGAAATGTGCATAAGCACGCGCCATTAATGCTTCTCCTTTATAGGGAAGATAACCACTTTTATCTTCTGCTTTTTCAATAGACTCTAAAGCCTGATTTGCTGCTGCAATAGCTTCATAACTTGAATTCCAATAATAAGTTGGTGAATCCTGGTTATCATCATCGTTATCCAACCAATAGAAAGGTTGAACTATCCATCTTGGCTCAGTACCTACAGTTGGGCCTTTATCTTCTGCATTATCAGAAGCAGACTCTGCAAAAGGGATATAGTTAGCCTGTGGATAAGCACTTGCTAATAACTGCGCAACTTTATCTACAGAATTTACTTGTGTTCGTTGATCTGGAGCATGCTCAAGAAACTTTTTACAACCAGTGGTTGTAAGCAGTGCAAGTGCCAGAACTGATATATATATATTTTTCATGATTGTATTATTTAGAAACCAACTTTTAATGATAAGGTAAACTGACGAGGAATTGGCATAGCCACACCGCCCGATCCGAAGAATTCTGGATCTTGTCCATTTAATTTTTTATCGGAATAAATTAAGAACAGGTTATTTCCAACAACACTCAAAGATGAGTTAGTTAAACCCAGTTTCTTAGAGAATGCTGCAGGTGCATTATAACTTAAAATGATCTGTTTCATTCTTACAAATCCACCATCAGCTACTCTTGCACTTGAATAATTATAGTTGTTATAAGCGTAAACGTTTGAGAAATTGGTGGCTTCGTAAGCATCCAAAATAGATGGAACATTTGTAAATTGCTCATCACCCGGCATTTCCCAACGGCTTAAGAATGCTTTTGGCATTGCATCTAAATCGCTATAGCTAGTTTTGAAAGCTGGTGCCAAACGAACTTTGTTACCTGCAGCAAAAGTAATTAATGTTGACAAGCTAAAGTTTTTATATTTAAAGTTGTTAGAAAAACCACCAGTATATTTCGGGTCAATAGGACCTTCATATTTTAAATTATAAACAACATCACTTTGAAGGTAAACATCATTGCTAACCTCGCCATCCTCATTAACGAATAAAGGAGAACCATTAATTGGATCTAATCCTTTAAAATCTAAAGAGAAAAGTCCACGTTGTGCATACCCTTCTAAAGCACCACCATCAGCACCTGTCAAATCAAATATCAATGGTTGATTTTTTAAATTGGTAATTGTATTTGTATTGTAAGCAAAGATCAATTGAGTTCTCCAGTTAAAATCAGCTACTTTAAGTACAGTTGCGCCTAAAGATGCTTCAATACCTTTTGATTCCATATCTGCATAATTGGCTTGTTTAATAGCTTCGCCACCAATTCCAGATGTTTTGATTAATCCAATCAAATCAAAACTTTTCCTTTTGTAAGCATCAACAGTTAAAGATAAACGATCCTGGAAGAGACCTAAATCTAAACCAATGTTTAACTCATTAAGCTTTTCAAAGGTCAGTTCTGAATTTTGAAGTCCTGCAATATAAAGTTTAGTTTCTTTTTCAGTTAAATATGGACGTCTTGTAGACATACTTTTAACAACCAAACTAGAGTTTTCAGCAGAACCCATACTTGCAACTAAACCATATGTTGCACGAAGTGTAGCCCTGTTGACAATATTCTTTATGCCCTCATTTTGCATAAAATTTTCTGTATCAATATTCCATGCACCAGAAACGTTCCATGTTGGCAACCATCTTGCTGTGGTTGATTCTCCTAAAAGGTTAGAACCATCATATCTACCAGTTGCATTTATGCTGTATTTTCCTTTGTATGAATAGGCTCCTCTTAATGCATAATTTAAATATCTTTCATAACGATAGCCCATGCTGTAGTAGTTAAACCCACCTTCAACATTTTGTTTAACAATGTTAGGGTCAATAAAAGGTACTCCACCTCTATCATATTGGTAACCATAACCATCAAACCTTTTATTTTGACGATCGATGAAACGCATCTCCTGGGTAGCGAAAAAGTTAACCAAGTGATCTTCATTGAAGGTTTTGTCGTACTCTAAACTGTTACGCACATAATAGTTGGTAATGTTGTCATCATTTGTATTGTAAAAACCACCATAAGGTAATACGCTTACTGGAAGTGCATTAGGATCGTCAGGGTTTTTATACAAGAATTTATTCGCTCTTTTTATGGTAGCATCAGCCGGACTTATACCTGCACGGTATGCCTGAGCCATATTAGAGTTCTCTGTAATTTTGTGCTCCTGCGTAGTTTTAGCAAAACGATAGGCACCATCAAAAGAGTATTTAAAAGCATCTGTAATTTTATACTTTAATCCTCCCTGAACTTTAAAATCAATTAAATTTAACTCTAAAGTGTTATTATCTAATTCATTTAAGATATTAAAAGGGGCATAATTCTGAGTAAAAAATTCGCGTTTACCATTCTCGTCATAAGGTGTTAAAGTACGACTGGTGTTTAATGCATAACTAAATGGGTTGATGTCAAATTCACGATCGTAAGTTCCATAAACTGGATTACCGTTTCTACCCAATGTACCTGGAGCATTTTGATCACGCACAGATCCCTGAGTAATTAATTCAATGCTTAACTTTTTATTAATTTCAAAGTTTCCACGAATGTTACCAGTGAAACGTTTAACATTATCACCTACCGACCATCCATTGTCTTGCAAATAACTGGTTGAAGCATATATTTTTGAACGCTCAGTTCCTGAAGAAACACTTACAGAATGCTCTTGCATAAAGGACTGTTTAAATAAAACATCAAACCAATCTGTGTTTGCATTTGCATAACGTTGCAAGAAGTTTTTCATACTTGGTGCATCATTTTTTAAAGCATAAGAATCAGTGGCTTCGTTGTACTCATACATCTGATTAAACATTTTCCCGAAAACACCACCGTTTACACCACGAGATGTATTAGCGTGATTTAACCATCCTTTATTTTGCATTTCCAGGTAGACACTCATTTGGTCTGAGGAATTCAAAATATCATAATTACTATATGACGGCTTCATGTAGGTAGAAAAATTACCTGTGTAAGAAACCACTGGTTTACCTTCAGTATTTTTACCTTTTTTAGTTGTAATAATAACTACACCGTTCATTGCTCTGGCCCCATATTGGGCAGTTGCAGCAGCATCTTTTAGTATATTGAAGCTCTCAATATCATCTGGATTTAAACCAGCGACCGACGATCCAACAAGTGTAGAAGGGTCACCTGTAGAAAGCTGCTCATTAGAGATGTTAACCACATCTTCTAAAATTATACCATCTACTACCCATAGCGGCTTGTTATCTCCAGAAATTGAAGTTGCTCCACGCACACGGATTTTGGGCGCAGCTCCAAAAGTTCCTGAAACGTTTTGCACAGATACACCTGCAACGCGGCCTTCCAACATTCTACTTACATCATTTATACCTTCACGTTTTACATCTGATGCCTTAAGCATTGTTGCCGAACCAGTAAAAAGTTTTTTGTTCAAATCCTGGTATCCTGTAGAAACAACATTTACCTCTTGAAGTTGACTTACATCTTCTGCTAAAGAAATGTTGATAGTTGTTTTGCCACCTACAGTAACTTCCTGAGTTTTGTAGCCGATAGCAGAAATCACTAAAATAGCACCTTCTTGTACACGGATCTGGTATTCACCATTTCCATTTGTAGATACGCCATTATTAGCACCTTTTTCCCTAATGCTCACACCCGGAAGTGGATCACCATCTTTAGCTGCAACCACGCGACCTTTTAGAATCACGTCTTTTTTAAAGACATCAGGTACTATGGCTTTTTTCAAAATCACTTGTTTGCCAACAATGTTATAGGCAATACCTTTTACAGTTAAAGGTTCAAGGGCAGAACTGATAGAAACCAATTTAACAGGTACTTCTAAGTTCATTTCCTTATTGATTTGTGTAGCATCATAAACAAAACTCACCTGGTAGGTTTGTTCTATTTGCTTAAGGTAATTCTCTAGTCTTTCCACTTTTAAGGACGACGGCTTAATTCGTTCGGCCTTAACTAATGTCACGCAGAAAATTGCAGTGCATAGTATAGCCATGAGGCTACACTGCAACAATCGCATGATTTTTTTGTAGTTTTTCTCCATAATTGTTAGTTGTGTTGGTTTGTTGATTATTTAGTTATAAACTCTTAATAGTAACCGTATCTCCACTAGTTTCTACCTGTATATTATAGGTCGCTTTTAATACATTCAGAATTTCGTTAAGGCTGCTTTCTTTGAAGTTAGCATTGAACTTTTTTGCGGTATGTACTGTGTCATGCAAATTGATCTTTACACCGTAATATTCACTCAACTCCTTGCATACATCTTGTAGAGGCATATCTACAAAATGAAGTTCTTTGGTTAGCCAGGAATTATCATTGCTGCCATCGGGCTGGGTCATGATATTTAATGCGTAATTATAGGATACCGATTGTCCGGCGTTTAAGATGGCTCCTTTGCTCACCTTGTTTGGTGTAAATCTTACGGTTCCAGTTGATACTGAAACATCGATCAGGGAATCTGTATACTTTATGTTAAACGAGGTACCCAATACACTTACTTTTGATTGGCCAATAGAGATGGTAAAGGGATGCTCAGGGTCCTTGCTGATCTTGAAGAAAGCTTTTCCCTTTTCCAGGCTTATATCTCTGGTTTTGCCTTTAAAATGATCAGGATATTTGACAATGGTGTTTTGTGCAAGCATCACTTTAGATCCATCATTAAGCAGTATTGAATCCACCTGTGCATGGGTTTCTTTCACAAGTTCTTTAACGCCATAGCTTGTAGAATATAACCACACTCCGGCAATAACAAGTGCTGCAGCTGCGGCAACACCACTTAACCATTGATAGGACTTCTGAGGTTTTAAAACAATATGATCCTTTAACCGGGATTTGAAGTGATGAAGAGCTTGCACCTTATCTATCCGGGAAAGTACAGCTGTATCTGCTGCTTTTTCCCAAACGCTTTTGATTTCCTGAAAATATTGCTCATTGGCAAGACTTTGCTCGCGCAATGCATTGACCTGATCGGCAATTTCAGTGTTGTCTGGTTCGTTGAGGTGATTCAGAATAAGGTTCTGAAAAATGTGATTTTCTTGCAAGGGGCTCTGTTTTTTAATTAAGACAAACAATAACCTAAAAACCCCTAGTCATTTCCCTAAAAGATTTAATTATTTTTGAGATTAGTAGTAATTAGTACAAGAATAAGCTTAAAAGAGAAAAATATTTGACCTTTGAATGGCCAGATTGACTTGCATTTTGTTGCAACATCCTTAATCTTAGTATCCTAAGGGCATTACTCATGTGGTTTTCAACTGTTTTTTCAGAAATACCAAGCTGTAGGGCAATATCCCTGTATTTCAACCCCTCTAACCTGCTCAGTTTAAAAACTTTTCGACATTTCTCCGGAAGCAGTTCTATTTCCCGATATAACTGCACAATAAGTGCATTTTGTTCATCAAGCACATCAATGTCGTGATGACTATCGTGCTCAGCAATTTTCTCATGATGCTTTTCAATATTCCGCTGCCTATTTACTGCATTAATAGACGCATTGATAACACTACGGTACAAATAGGGTTTTAAAGAAATTATAGTAGGTAACAGGGCTTTATCTTCCCACAATTTAAGAAATACATCCTGCACAATTTCTTCGGCAATGGCT
>NZ_JAZQPU010000057.1:0-8468 GCF_045628745.1 Pedobacter sp. | reverse complement strand
CAAAATTAGGATTTAGGGGTAATTTGGCAACCCGAACTATCCTGTGAGAGGGGATGATGAGCTTCCTTTTCAAATGTTGAAAAGCGGATCCAGCGCTGCAGGGCTCAGTTCCATATATGCTTGAATTGAATCTGCAATCATTAGTTTAAAATTTCACTTTAAATGACCACAGTAAAATGACAGCACTTGCTGTTAAAGCTCATCTGTTTTAAATTGCCAATTAAATTGCTAATTTCGTTTCTAATCTGTCAAATTCCATAGCATGTCCGTTTACAAAAATTTCAGTGATGAGGAGCTGACTGCTTTATTAAAAAAGGGCAATGAGCTTGCTTTCACTGAAATTTATAACCGTTACTGGGCCGAAATGTATTACCATGCTCACCGAATACTGAAAGATGAAGACACTTCAAAAGATGTTATTCAGGACGTTTTCAGTAACCTATGGTTAAAATCTCCTATGCTGAATGTGAATATTAAGTTATCCGGACATCTTTATATTGCTGTGCGAAACAAAGTATTTAACTTGGTTGCCCATAATAAAGTCAGAAGTGATTATTTGACATCAATTGCCGTATTTTTCACAGAATACACACCTGATGTCAATTTATACGAGGAGCGCGAACTGCTTGCCCATGTTGAAGCAGAAATCAGTAACCTGCCAGCAAAAATGAGGCAGATTTTTGAGTTAAGCAGAAAGGACAATCTTTCTCACAAAGAAATCGCTATAAAGCTGAACCTTTCAGAGCAAACTGTTAAAAAACAAGTGCAAAATGCGCTAAAAATCATGAAGCCAAGGCTTAGATTGATGAAAGGCGGCATTTTTATCTTGCTTTTTTTCAGATAATCATAATTTTATCTACCCCCAACCTAAGTTCAAGCTGTTCTTCCATTAAATAGCATCGCTATAACAAAGATGAACAAGGAACAGGCAAAAGAACTTTTAGATAAATACAATAAAGGATTGGCGAATGCAGAAGAAAAGCTTTTATTGGAGAACTGGTATTTACAGGAATCCGGCACGCAGGTTTTTTCTGATGAAAATGCAGATTTCCTCTTCTTGAAAGAGGAAATTTGGAAAGGTACGAGACAAAAGGCAGGCTTAGAGGGGGTCAAAAAAGCTGTAAAGTGGAAACCTTACAGTCGCATTGCTGCGGTATTAGCCTTAATAGCCTGTTGCACCTGCTTGTATATTAAAATAGCGCAGCGACAGCAAAAAGAAAAAAACTTTATCGCCGCCAGCAAGATCATTGCAGGTAGAAACCAGGCCATTCTCACACTTGCCGATGGATCAAAAGTGTTATTAAATGATGCGCCTAATGGTACCATTGCAAAACAAGCGGGCCTTACGGTTACAAAAACCAAAGATGGGGAACTGGTTTATTTAACTTCTGCTACCACCCAGGCAGATGCCCCACCAGCTTATCATCGTGTTGAAACCCCTAAAGGCGGGCAGTACCAGGTGATTTTACCTGATGGTACGCATGTTTGGCTCAATGCAGCTTCTTCCCTGCGGTATCCTCCAGTTTTTAAAGGATCAGCACGTACGGTCCAAGTTACAGGCGAAGCTTATTTTGAAGTGACGAAGGATCCCAAAAAGCCTTTTCGTGTAGAAAGCGACAACCAGATCATAGAAGTGCTGGGCACACAATTCAACATCAACGCCTACAAAGATGAGCCTCGCGTTACAACTACCCTGCTGGAAGGGAGTGTAAAAATCTTAAATCTTAAAAACAACGCAACCGTACTCCTTAATCCCGGTGAACAGTCAGCCTTAAGCTCAAAGGGATTAAGGGTTACCCATGTAGATCCGGAACAGTTTGTGGCCTGGAAAAATGACAAGTTCATTTTCACTAATGCAAATATTGAAAGTATTATGCGACAGGTTTCCCGATGGTATAATGTAACGGTAGAGTATAGAGGCGATATGTCTGAAGAGAAATTCGGTGGCAGAACTTCCCGCTTCTCCAACCTTGCAGAATTACTTGAAATTATCGAATTAACAGATCACGTTCACTTTGAAATTGAAGGAAGGAGGATAATCGTTATGAGGTAATTCTACCATTGTTAAGGGTTATCAAAAAAACCAGGGGTATTAGCCGTACCCCCGGTAAAATTTTGGATCAACCCATTGAAAAAAAATGCTTTACACACTAATTACAACTTAAAACCCAAACTACTAAAGTATGAATTTTTATACTAAACCATTGTGTAAACCTCCGGGTTACCTCACTAAAATATTGTTGATTATGAAACTAACTTTTGTTTTGCTGATCACCGCATTCCTGCAGATCAGCACGGCGGCGCGTGCCCAGAACATAAGTCTGAAAGAAAAAAATGCTTCTTTGTACCAGATTTTTGAGAAAATCACCAAACAGAGCGGCTATGATTTTGTCTACCTGAATGCCATGCTGCTGAACACCAATGCAGTAACCATTAACGTTCAAAACGAGCCCCTTACCAAGGTTCTTGAGCGCATCTTCGATGGCCAGGACCTGAAATTTATGATTAAAAATAAAACCGTAATTGTGCAGCAGGATAAGAGAAACGCCTTCGACAACTTCCTGGATTACATGAAGGCCATCAAGATAAGTGGTAAAGTAATAGATGAAACCGGGAGACCCTTAATTGGGGCCAGTGTTAAAGTCAAAGGAAAAACCCAGGCCACAGTGACCGATAGTTATGGTGCTTTCAGCTTAAATAATGTAGCGGAGGATGCGGTGATTACGGTGTCGTTTATTGGCTACATTTCAAGGGATATTAAAGTAAGCGACAAGCTTAATGTAATTCAGCTGCAACAAGATAACTCAAAACTTGAAGATGTGATTGTTGTGGGCTATGGAACGACAAAAAGAAAAGACCTTACAGGTGCTGTTGCATCTGTAGAGGTCAACGAGGTTAGAGATGCCCCTTTTACCAGTCTGGATCAGGCACTTTCCGGTAAAGCGGCGGGTGTGCAGGTTACACAAGGTGACGGTTCACCTGGTGGAGTGGCCAGAATTAAAATAAGAGGCGGAACTTCCATTTTAGGAGGCAACGATCCTTTATATATAATTGACGGCATTCAGGTTACTATACAAAACAGGTATATAGAAAGTGCAAGTGAAGTTGTAAACCCGCTTTCTGGTTCAGATAACAGTGCTAATTCCATCAGCAGCTCTTTTGCCAGAGGCTTAAACAGTCTGGGCGGTTTAAATATTAATGATATTGAGTCCATAGATATTTTAAAAGATGCTTCTTCCACGGCAATATACGGCTCCAAAGCTGCAAATGGGGTGGTGATCATTACTACAAAAAAAGGAAGATACGACCAGAAACCTTCCATTGAATTTAACTACTATACCGGTACCTCTACCCCTAGAAAAGACAAGCTGCTGGACGCCGATCAATATAAAATGATCATGACAGAGGCGGCAACAAACCTGGTTAATTCGCCAGCGCCACAATTTCCTATGGGCCCTACCAATCAAACTGCACTCAACATATTGAATATCCCTGGGTTTTTAGGTGCGGCAAATACAGACTGGCTTGATCTGGTATTGCGTAATGGATTTATACAGAATGCTGATTTTTCTGTTCGTGGTGGAGGAAAAGCTTCCCGTTATTATACTTCACTTTCTTATACAGGACAAACCGGGGTGATAAAAGGAACTGACTTCTCGCGGATTTCAGGTAAGATCAATCTGGATAATAACATTACGCCTAAGTTAAGGACCATCACTAATATTGATTACGGTTTCACCGTTAATAACATTACAAACGGTGCATACACACAGGCTTTATTAGCCCCACCCACCTTTGCACCTTATAATGAAGACGGATCTATCAATGCATTTAATGGCAGTCAGCTTGGCGCTTACGCCTCTTCCGGACTGCAAAATCCTCTGGCACTGATCAGTGGCATCAACAAAGGTAAAAATGCTACCATATTAGGGTCCGTTTCGCTGGAATACGAAATTGCAAAAGACCTGAAATACAGGAGTATTGGCTCAGTGAACTATGTTTCTTATCACCAGCGTAATTATACTCCAAGCAATGCGCTGATCGCTTCCAATGCGGGTTCTGCATCATCTAACAATGGTATCGCTTCGCAAGGACAAACGGAATCAGTAAGCGTCTTTTTCGACAATACGCTGAGTTACAACAAGGAATTTAATGCCGATAACCGCATTGACGTGGTGGTAGGTACCACCTGGCAGAAAGACAACAGCAGTACTTTCCAGGCTTCCGGACAAGGTTTTCCGGATGATTTTGTTCTAAACGACCTCTCATCCGCAGCCATCACTCTGCCCTCTGTGGCTTACACGAACCAAAATTCGCTGCTCAGTTTTTATGCAAGGGCAAATTATGCGTTGAAAGAACGTTATTTATTTACGGTAACCGGGCGTTCAGATGCCTCTTCGAAATTTCCATCAGGTAACCGCACCGCAATTTTTCCATCAGCAGGTATAGCATGGCGCATTTCTGAAGAAAGTTTCTTGAAAAATGTAAGCTGGATAGATGATTTAAAAATAAGGGCAAGTGCAGGATATACAGGTACACAAAACATTGGCGACCATATGTTCCGTACTTTGTATACACCGGTGACTTATAATGGCGTTAATGCCTTGATTCCATCTCAGCTTGGTAACAATACCATTAAATGGGAATCTACACTGCAAAAGGATGCAGGGATTAACTTCTCTTTCTTTAAATCAAGATTAGTAGCAGAGATAGGAATCTATGAAAAGAAAACCACTGGTTTACTCTTCAACCAGGCGCTTCAACCGAGCTCCTCTTTTGGAAGTGTTTATGCTAATCTTGCCAGTATCCGCAACAGAGGTTTGGAAATTGATGTAAGGGGCGATTATATCCGCCATAAGAATTTTTCATGGAATGGCGCAATCAATGTTTCCTTCAACAGGAGCCTTGTCACCAATATCAACACAGACTTTTCGGATCCTAGTGTATCTGGTGCCTATCTGGGTAATACAATCATCAGAGAAGGAAAGCCCATTGGCCTATTTTACGGATCACAGTTTAGAGGGATCATCAAAAATGCTGAACAGCTCGCTGCTTATAAAGCAGAATTTGGATTGGCACCTTTCATCTCTCCTTACCTGAATATCGGTGATCCTATGTATGACATCAACCCCCTTGGTGGTTTCCCTAACACCAGCCTGGTTGTAGGAAATGCAGAACCTAAGTTTTACGGAGGTTATACCAATACCTTAAATTACAAGAATCTCTCTCTCATCAGTCTTATTAACTTCACTTATGGAGGTAAGATTTTGTATTTGGCAGATATACAGAACCAGAAAGTTACAGACCTTAGCAATAAAAATGCAAGGATACTTGGCAGGTGGACCCCTGAAAATGCTGATACAGACAGACCAAGGGTAATTTATGCGCAAAATGGTCAGATTGGAACATCCAGCAACAATTTGTACGACGCTTCTTTTGCGAAACTGAAAAGTATAACCCTATCCTATCAGCTTGCCAGACCCTTTATGGAGAGACTGAGCTTGCAATCGGCTTCCATTTATGTGTCAGCAACCAACCTTTTTACAGTTACCAATTATCCCGGTCCTGATCCGGAAGTGAGTAATGACCCTTACAGTCTGATCAACGGTTCAAGTGATGCAAGCATGTATCCAACGGTAAGGCAGTATACTATAGGATTTAGAGTAGGATTTTAACAAAGGAAAACTAATAATACTGAGGAAATGAATAAGATATTTATATATATGATCCTGATGGCCACTTTGCTGGTCTTTCACGGATGTAAGAAAGAACTAGACAAACTTCCCGAAAATGCTAAAGTGGAGGGAAACGCCATTACAGACCAACCATCGGCATTGGTGGCCCTGAATGGGGTTTACTTTCGTTTTGCCAATGCCAGTAACACCAGAACAGACTGGTCGGCCAACCAGTTAATGGGCGGCCTTTTTAGCGGCTATCTGGGCAATGCAACAGGCGGCAACAATGATGAGCTGAATGCTTTCGAATATACCAATTACACTTCAGAATGGGGACGGTACTATGTATTAGTAAATGCTGCCAACGGTGTAATCTCTGCAGTTGAAAAATTACCGGACAACAAATTTACCACTGGAAAGAAGCAACAAATACTGGGTGAAGCAAAGTTTTTAAGGGCATATGGACACTTCAAGTTACTAAGCTTTTTCGGTCAATGGTTTGATATCAACAGTAAATATGGCATCATCCTGCGCAATGAGTTCGTAAACTTGACGAACAAAGATCAGCCTAGAAGTACTGTTAAAGAAAGTTATAATTTCATCTTGTCTGATATCGATGACGCGATAAGCAATACTCCGGTAGCAAATGAAAATGTTTATGCAAGTAAGTGGACCGCTATGGCACTTAAAATGCGGGTATTGTTGAGCCGAGGACAGGGCGATGATTATACACAGACGTCCACTCTGGGAAAGGCCATAATTGCAGAAAGCCCCTTTGTTTTAGAACCCAACCTGAGAGACCTCTTTCAGACCAAAGGATTAGCCAGTAAAGAGGTGATGCTAGGTATAAAGCCACAGTCTAATCAGGATCTGAACTATGAAAACATGAGTGGGAATTTTATTGGTCGTTCTTACATATACGCTGCCAAACCAGCACTGATCTCACTCTATGAAAATGATTTGCGTAAAACATGGATCATTGGAAACCAATACAAAACCAGTGGTCTTTATCATTTTGTTAAATTCATCCAGCCGGCAATGGTGTCAACTATAATTTCTGAAACGGCCTATGCTTTTAGGCTAACGGAAGTTTATCTCATGCTTGCAGAAGCAACGGTACGTGCCGGGGGAGATTTTACAGTTGCCAGGACTCATTTAAAAGAGGTGCTCGCACATGCAGGTGTAACCGATACTGCTCCAGTAGATGCTGCTACTACGCAAGATCAACTGTTAATGCAAATCTATTTAGAATATACAAGAAATATGATAGGAGAAGACGGTATAGAATGGATGGCTTTATTGCGTTTGCCATTTGCTACAGTCCAGGCCATCAGACCTACCATCACCGATAAAATTCAATACATACTACCTATACCCCGTGCTGAATTTTTAAATAACACCAAAATTGTTGATCAAAACCCAGGTTACACAAGAAATTAAATATGAAAATTAGATTATTAATACTCGCTGCAATGGCCCCGGCCATTGCAGCTGCCCAATCTTCAGACTTTAGCATTAGCGGTAAAATTGGGAACCTGAACAAGCCGGCAAAAATATACCTTGATTACAATGCCGAGGGGCAAGGAGCTACGGATTCTGCAGCACTGGTAAATGGTGAATTCAAATTTACCGGCAAAATAACCGGCATTGCGTCTGGCAGGATGACCTTATCGCGTGAAGGGATCAAGGATAAGGAAATATATGCTACAGGAACCGGCGATGTGATTTATGTAAACTTTGGTGCTGAACAAATCCGGATTACTTCAGCGGATTCTTTGTACAATGCAAAGTGGACTGGTTCTAAAGTCTATAATGAGATGCTTGCATTTGATAAACAGGTTGGCCCCACAGTGATGACGGTGCATCATCATGCAAATGTATTGCTGAGCAGAGCTACGCCAGCGCAACAAAAGGATACCGCTTATTTTAAGGTAATAGACAAAAGAGTACAAACTTACCGTACATCCCGAGGCATAAACCTACTGAAATTTGCTAAAAACAACCCAAATTCTTATTTCTCCTTACAGGGATTAGCTGAGGCCGTAAGTGGTTATAACGTAAAGGCTGATGTGGCCTTACCAATATTTAATAGTTTCAGTGAAAAGCTTCGCCTATCGTATACGGGACAGGGGCTGTACAAAATTTTAAATGCAAATACAGTAGCTGCTCTTGGCGCAATAGCACCTAACTTTACACAAAACGATGTAAATGGCAAGCCCGTTTCCCTTTCAGATTTCAAAGGCAAGTATGTGCTAATTGAATTCTGGGCAAGCTGGTGTTCTCCTTGTCGTGCGGAAAGCCCTAACCTTTTAAAACAATATGCACTTTATAAAGATAAGGGCTTCGAAATTCTTGGCGTTTCTGTGGATGGCGATAAGGCAAAGTGGCTCGATGCCATCAAGAAAGATGGGCTAACCTGGACACAGATTTCCGACCTCAAAGGCTGGGATAATGATGCTCGTAAAGTTTACGGCATCTCCGGGGTGCCTGCAAATTTTCTAATTGCTCCCGATGGTAAGATCTTAGGTGCACACTTGATGGGCGAAGTTTTAAATAAAAAGCTTGCCGAGCTGATTAAATAACAAACAAATAACGTTAAAAGCAGAAAGCCTGTTTTCATAAAGAAAACAGGCTTTTTGATGAAGTGGTGTGGGTCGGGATCGAACCGACGACACAAGGATTTTCAGTCCTTTGCTCTACCGACTGAGCTACCGCACCATTTGTGAGCATTGATTACTGTTCACTCAGCGAATATACAAAGCATATTGCATAAAAAACAATTAGATTTTCAGT